>JBGPMX010000075.1:0-11826 GCA_041487215.1 Planctomycetia bacterium
CACTCGTCGAAGATCATCGCCGCGATGTGCTCGGCTTCCGGGGCGGTGAGCAGGCGCTGGTACTCGCTGGTCTGCAGCAGCACCCAGTCGGCGCCCTGCTCGCGGCGGCGGCGGTAAATGCGGAGGATCGTGCGCCCGCCCTGGCTCGACATCGCACGTGGCCCCCGTTCCGTAGAAGGGAAAGAGCAGGACGGCCCCGGTGATTACCGGAGCGGATCTGTTGGGACTGGTGACCCGGGCGGGACGCCCCATTCCCCGTCCTGCACTGGTCGATTATGGAGCGTGTTGGGTTTGTCGTCTTGACGAAAAACGCTGGAGGCGCGAATGCTGAATGGAGACGAGACTCGCTTCACCGTTTTTGGAAAGGTCTGAGCGATGCACGACAGACTAGGCCGACCCGTCGAGGTTGGCGATTACCTGAAGACGCAGCACACTCCATACAGCGCCAGCGTCGTTGGCCGCGTGGATACTGTCTCAGCGAGCAACACAACCTGTAACGCGATGCTCTCAATCCTGCGTTTCGGAACCGTTGTGCGGGAGACAGTCACTCTCAAGGAGTGTGAATTGATCCTGAAGTCAAACGGGGACGAACCACCGCTCCCAGAGGCGGCCTGAACACCCTAAGGGGTTGAACACGCAGTGGTACACCAAGTGCGAAGGGCCTGAGGGCTCTTCCGCACAAGCGCCCCGCGCGGGCTGCAAACTCGCCGCGGGGTTTTTTCTTTTTCCGGCTATACGAGTTTTCTTACATCGCTCAGGCTCAAGATTGTTGGGACGTACTCGACCTGGACGTGACAAGAGCAGGTGCGACTACGGAAAGAGGTCATCCGGCCGGGTGTCTATAGTCCGGAACGCGGGGTCGCGATCCGGATCACATCTGAGGACATCCAGCACTGGGCCAGGCAGTTCTCGCAGATGAAGGCGGAGGGCATCCGTCCGCCGCTCACCTGGGAGCACGCCGACCCCCTCAGCGACGAAGACGCGCCGCGCAACCCGCGCGAAGAGCGCGCCGAGTTCGCCAAATTCACGGCGGGCTGGCCTGAGGACATGCGCGTCGAACCGGACGGTCGCCTGACCGCGGAGTTCGACGTGCCGGATGGGGAGAGCGGCGAGCAGGTCAAAACGACCGGCTACGTCTCTCCCGCGTTCCGCCGCGAATGGCGGGACGGCTCCGGGCGCGTTTGGAAAAACGTCATCTCGCACATCGCCGTCACCCCGCGCCCCGTGCACCACCGGCAAGACAGGTTCGCGCCGGTGTCGATCGAACAGGCCGAAAGCGTTCAAGCCTCACTCCGATTTTCGCTGGGAGATGTAGTGGCCGACGAGAACGACAAGCCCACAGTGCCACCGGCGGACGACGCGGCCAATCCCAAGCCCGACGAGTCCGACAAGGGCGGGGAAGCCCCGAAGGCACCGAGTGGCGGCCCGAGCGTCGCATGCTTGATCGAAGGTCTCCGCCGCGCCCGCATCAATCTCCCCGACGACACCACCCCCGAAAACTTCATCGATCGGCTCTACACCGCGGTCGAGGCAATCACCGGGCAGTCCGGCGATGCCGACGACGACGCGCAGAAGCCGGAGGACGACGAGATGGCCGACAAGAAGCAGGATGTTCGCGAGGAATCTCCGGCGTACGCCGCCCTCTCCCTCGAGGTCAAAGCGACCAAAGACCAGGCCAGCGTGGCGCTCTCGCTGCTGTGCAACGAGCGCCGCACTCGGCTTGAGGCGACGCTCGACCGCGCGCTCGAGCAGGGGAAATGCGATCCGGAACGGCACAAGCGGCTGAGGGCCGCGCTCGGCTCGTACCAGCTGTCGCTCAAGGACGGCGCGGTCTCTGAGAGCGACCTCGAGCGCGAGATCGCGATCCTCAATTCGCTGCCGGCCGGCGCCTTCTGGACGCCCGAGCAGCGCACGGCGCAGCTGTCGCTCACCGAGCACCAGCCGCCGGGCAGTTTTACCGAGCGCGATCCGCGCCTACCGGGCGGAGAGCTGGACGCGACGAAGGCGAAAGAGATCGCCGACAACTTCGTGAAGGTCACCGGCGGGCGCTAGTCCTGACCGGCGGAAGAGAAGAGCCACCTCAAACAGTCAACTCGTTCGCAGGGCACGCAATCCTGACCCGTTGCCGCCCACGCGAGTCCCTCTGGAGGACGAGCCGTGGATTATAGCGCAGCGTTCGGCAGCCTCGCCGGCATCGGGGCCAAGAAACAGACCTACGAAGCGGAGATCGGCTGGGGCAAGGTCGAGCTCGGCATCGTCATGTCGGGGCTCATCTCCGGCACCTCGCGCGACTCGGGCAATACGGACGGGGCCACCAAGCTCCGCCCCGGCCTGCTGCTGGGCCGCATCACGGCCTCCAAGAAGTGGGTGCACTGGAGCCCAACGGCCACCGACGGCTCCGACGTGATCCAGGGCGTGCTCGTCCAGGATCACCGCTCGACCGACGTCGACGGCACAGACACGGACAAGAACGGCCCGATCCTGGTCACCGGACCGGTGAAGGCGACGAAGCTGATCATCGGCGGGAACGCCGCGGCCGGCAGCCTCACCCAGCAGGTGCGGGCGCAGATGTTCGGCCGCTTCCTGCTCGACGACGATCTTCCCGGCAACCGCTTCGCCACCCTGCGCGTGGTCGCCAAGACGGGCGATTACGCCGTGGTGGTCGGTGATCACGACACGATCTTCACGAACCAGGGCGCAGGCGGCGCCGTGAACTTCACCCTCCCGGCACTCGGCACTGCGGGCGAGAAGGCCGCGGCCAAGGGCTGCCGCTTCACGTTCGTCGTGGAAGCGGACCAGACCGTCACGCTCACCGGTGGCACCGCGGACACCCTCGTCGTCTTCAACGACGCGGCCGCGGACTCGGTCGCGTTCTCCGACGCCACGAAGAAGGTCGGGGGAATGTTCGAGGCCTTCGCCAATGCCGACGGCACGCGTTGGCTGGTCAAGGTCCACCTGGCGCAGGTCGCGACTGCGGCCGGCAGCCAGAACGTCACGATCGTCACGTAGTCCGAACAGGCCACCGGGGCGCCGGCCTTTCGAACGGGCGCCCCAACGCTCGCACACACACGTCAGAAACCAGAACCGTCGTTCGCGTGAGGCCGTGACCCGCCTCCCCCGAGCAAGGGCTCAGGAGATCGCAAGTCATGGCAACCCTGCATGAACTGTTGGCCCCATCCGTAGTCAACAGGGTCATCTCGCAACTCAAGACGCCCCAGAGCCGCCTGCAGCGCTGGTTCGGCTTCCAGATCGGCGGCCCGAACGTCAACCCCATCGGCGGCCGCTACACCTCCTACGACATCTTCGACCGCACGCGCACGATCGCGAAGATGCGGGCGCCCGGCACCGGGCCCGCTTCCACGTCCGCGCAGGTGGTCGGCCGCGTGCCGATCGTCATTGCCCGCGCGCACGAGAAGATGAACCTCGACTACGAGCGCTTGAACTTCCTGCGCATGCTCGGCATGAACGCCGGGAACCAGGACGACATGGGCAAGGTCTACTTGCGCAAGCAGGAGGAGCACCTGGCCCAGCGCTTCACGAACTTCGCCGAGTACCTGACGAGCCGCATGCTCCGCGGTTCCTTCCAGGTGGTCGAGACGGGCGACGACTGGGTCGTGGTCGACACCGGCGGCACGTTCACGATCGACTACCAGGTCCCGGCCGGCAACAAGAGCCAGCTCGACATGCTGGGCGCCGGCTCGATCATCGGCACCTCGTGGGACAACGCCGCGGCGCCGATCTTCCAGAACCTGATGGACATCAACGGCGCCTTCGAGCAGCAGCACGGCCGCCCGCTCGCCCACGTATGGTGCTCGGGCAAAATGTGGCGCTACGTGATCACGAACACGCAGATCCAGGCGATCGGCGGAACCGCGAACACGGGCTTCGCCCAGTTCGACCGCGTGCCCGAGGCCGGTCCCGACGGGATCAACATCAACGAATTCGTCGGCGTGCTCCGCGCGGTCCCGTGGCTGCAGTGGCACATCTACGACGCCGGCCTGGACGTGAACGGCACGTTCGCGAAGTTCTTCCCGGACGACGTGGCGTGCTTCCTGCCCGAGCCGGGCTCCGACTGGACCGAGATGCTGCTCGGCTCCGAGCCGATCGTCGATGACTTCGGCATGCAGCCGGTGCAGCGCACCGGTTTCTACGCGTGGACGCGGCAGACGATCGAGCCGTCCGGCGTGCAGCTGAGTGCGATCCACAACGCCCTGCCGGCGCTGTACGTCCCGAAGTGCGTGGCCTACGCCACTTCGAAGTTCTGAGATTAAGAACAACCTGAGCGGTTGATGTGCTCGCAAGAGAGGCCGACGGCGGGGGCCGAAAAGGCCTCTGCCGCCGGTTCTTTTTTTTGGGGTTCGCGGTTCGGATGAAAAAGCTCTTCGCCTCAGTAGCTGCCCTGGCCGTCGCGCTCGCCGCGGGGCTCTACGCCGCCGACACGGTCACGCACGTCGGCGACGCCAACAACGGCAACCTGCCGGTGGGGCTGCGCCTGGCGGACAACGGCGACAGCAGCTACTCGGTCGCCGCACTCACCGGCAACCAGAGCACCCAGAACAAGACGATCGAGGCGAGCGTCGCGCACACGAGCCTGGCGGCCAATTCGACCGCAGTGAGCGGCCTCGGCAAATACAGCGTGCTCCAGTTTCAGCTGGACGTGACCGCCGCGGCGACCGAAGCGCAGGACACCGGCGACGTTTTCATCCAGACCACGATCGACGGCTCGAACTGGCTGGACGTGGTGCACTTCACGCAGCTCCTGGGCAACGGCGGCGCGAAGCGCTTCATCGCGAAGGTGAACGGGACCGAACCCCAGACGATGTACGAGACTGGAACGGCGCTCGCCGCCGGCTCCGTGCGGAACATCCTGGGCGACCAGTACCGCGTGCGCTGGGCCCTGGTCGACGGCAACGCGAACGCGAACCAGTCGTTTACCTGGTCCGTGAAGGCAAACGCGAGCGGGAACTGAGCCGGCATGGCCATCACGACCTACTGCACCCAGGCGGCGATCGAAGACCTGATCGGCACGGCGGCCGTCACGCGCTGTCTCGACGACAACGATGACGGGGTGGCTGAGGTGCCGATCACGAAGACGCTCGAGCGGGCCGCGCTAAAGGTCAACCAGTATTCGACGCGGCACTACTCGGTCACCGAGCTCGCCGCGAACGACTGGATCACCGGGTACGCCTCGGTGGTGATCGCGGCGACGATGCTCTTCCGGCGCCGCGGCAACGCCCCGCCGGCCGAGCTGCAGGACGAATACGACGCGGTGGTGGCGATGCTCGAGGACGTGTACTCGGGCAAGTCCGAGCTGCCCATGGCGAGCCCCAAGGCCTGGGAAGCCCCGTCGATGTCCAACCTGACGATCGACGGGCGCTACAACCAGTCCAAGGTGCGCGTGCAGGACCGGATCTCGATCGGCGACGCGGTGCCGGGCCAGAACACGGTGGACCGCTACCTGCCGGACGTGCCCACGGTGGGCTAAAGCCTGATGGGCGAACGCACGGTGTACATCAAGGGGCGCCGCAGCGAGGTGCGGCGGGCGCTCCTCGATCTGCCCCGCGTGTTCGCGCACGGGGACCTGGCCGAGGGGTTCCGGAACCTGATCGGCTTCGCCCTCCTCGCGAACATCAAGGACGCGTTCGTGACCCGGTCGGGCCCTTGCGGGCCTCGGCCGGGCTTCGGGCCGTCCGCTGCGGGGTACGCCTGGGAGAAGCTGGCGCCCAGCACGATCGCGCAGCGCCGCGTGGGCCCGAGGGAACGCAAGGGCTTCCGGAAATCGTCGGCCGACGCGCGGAAAGAGCGAGTCAAGCGGCGGGGATTTGAGAAACAGCTCTACCGCCAGTACGTGACCGGGTTCATCGCGCAGGGCATCGGGCTCGAAAACGCCCGGTATATGGCCCGCAAGCGGGCACACCGGGAAGTGATGTTCCGGTACCGGGACCTGGCCAAGACCAAGGTCGACCTCCTGGGCCAGCGCCAGGTCGAGATCCTCCGCGACACCGGCGTGCTGCTCAACTCCCTCTCCCCGGGGCAGATCAGCGAAGACGGCCGGACGTACACGAAGCCGGGCGGCGCGGGCGGAGACCTGCAGCTCATGCAGCAGGCCGCGGGCGAGGTGGTGATCGGGACCGCGCTCGAGTACGCGGCCTACCACCACAGCGAGGAGCCGCGCTCGAGGCTCCCGCAGCGGCGGCTGTGGCCGCGGTTCATCCCAGGCGAGTGGTGGAACGACGTGGCGGCCGTGGCCGGCCGGGCGATGCCTGACATCGCGATCGAGGTGGCACGCCGCGCAGGAAAGGCCTCGTGAGCACAGCGGCGCTACTGCAGGCGGTTCGGGACAGGCTGAGGAGCCAGCTGGGCTACGCGCAAGACAAGTGCGACGTGCGGCCCGACGGCCGGCCGATCCCGAGCGCCGGCGACTCGTACATCGCCGTGCACCAGGGCGGGGTGAGGGGCGGGCACGCGTACTCGCGCGAAGAATATTACGTGGTGCTGGTCACCATCTCCCTCAAGGGCAGCCGGGCGCCATTCGACCGCTGGGGCCAGGTAAATGAGCTCGAGGCCCTGCGCAACATCGAGGCGTTCGCGGATCCGATCATCGACCAGCTGCACGGGGCGGGCACAAACGGGATCGCGATCCTGACCGCGGCCAACAACATTATCGGGGCGAGCTCGAACGGGTTCATCACTCCGCTCCTCTTCCGCCAGGACAGCGGCGGGTACGGGATCAAGGCCGCCGACTGGTGGGGCGCGAAAGAGCCAGACCAGTTCGCGGGGATCGCCAAGGTGCTGCGGTTTGAGGACGCCCTGCGCAAGCGACCGCTCAGCTGAGGAAAGCCATGGACAAACCAACGCAAGCGAAGATCCACCTCCTGGTCAAGAATCCCCAGGGTGCGCTCGAGCTCGGCTCGGGCCATTACACCGTGGCCTGCCAGCCCGAGCGCGACACGCTGCCGACACACGCGACGGACATGCGCCGCGCGGCCACGTGCCACGAGTGTCTGGCGGCGGTACCCGAGGAGCTGGACTCGGACAACGAGGACGTGCAGGAAGTCCGTTAAGAGCCGTTAAGAGTGCGGCTCACGACAAGCGGAATGGAGAGGCAACATGCCCTCGCTAGGGACGTTCATCTCGGGGCCCTACACGGCCACTTACAACGGCCAGAACATCGGCATCGTTGAGGCCGGGTTCGAGCTCGAGCTAATCATCGCCGCGCAGGAGATCACCGGCGACGCCTACGGCGACACGATCATTGATGGCGTGTACCGCGGCGGCAATATGTTCGTCACGTTCGTGGGCCAGGAGCAGCTCAAGGGCGCGCTCTTGTCCGCGTGGCCTTTCTCCGCGACCGCCGCGGCGTCGTACGCCCTTGCCGACTTGGCTGTGCTCGGCGTGATCGGTAAGCAGTTCACGGAGATCGGCCAGAACATCGTGCTCACGGCGATCGCTGGCACGACCGCGGCGACCAACCCGGCCACGCTCACCGCCATGGCTTTCCCCTCGCGCGAGAGCAAGCGCATCGCGTTCAAGAGCGGGCTGCGGCAATTCCCCTGCCGCATGCAGCTGATCCTGCAGGATTACAGCGGCACGAAGAAGTTTTTCAGCGTGACCTAAAGGCGGGGGACTCGTGCTCGAGCAAGCGGCCCTCAAGATCGTGCTCACCGAGGAGTCGCCCCCCGCGGGCAGCGCCTCGCCGGGCGCGGGGCCGTACGCCCCGCCGCCGGCGTATTCTCCTGCGCAGGCCAGCACGACCGACGAAACCCCCTCCGCGACGATCAACAAGGTCGTCGGCCCCAACACCCGCACCTCCGCCCAATCGGACGAGATCGCGCGCATCCTCACCAAGACGCTCGGCGTCGACTATGACGCCATGCGCGAGCAGACGAAGCTCGTCACCGGCGGGCTCCACGAGGTGGCGAGCGCTTCCAAGAAAGCCGCCGTCGCCCTCTTGCTCCACGCCACGGGCGCCGATGCGTTCCTGCCCAAGCTCTGGGAGAAGATCCAGCAATTCTTCACCGGCCAGCGGCCGCGCAAGCTCGACGCCGTGCTCGGCGAGAGCGAGCTCCTGATGGCGGGGCTCGACCCGCGGCGGTTCCGGGAAATGTTCCGGACGGCCGGGGGCGACCTGCTCTCCGCCTCCGACGTGCTGATGGGCGGCCTGGGCCCGACGGCCGGGCGCACGCGCAAGGTCACGCGCGAGCACAGCGAGGCGGACGTGTTCGCTGGCTCGCTCGACACCTCGAAGATGCGCACCGCGTTCAAGGACGATGAGGGCAACTTCCTGGACGAAGTCTCGGCGCGCATGTCCGGGAAGTTCGACGAGCTGCGCAAGGTGTTCCTCGAAGAGGTGGACGAGCTCCTGCCTGGGGACCCCGGCAAGCTCGAGCGCGTCTTCGTGGGGCAGCCCAGCGCGAAGAGCGAAGCGACCAGGGGGCTGATCAGCCGCCTCACCGGCGTTTTCGGCAAAGGGGGCGCAGCGTCAGGCCGTGCGGCCGGCGGCGCCGGCGGAACCCTGGGGGCAGACGCGGCGGGCGCGGGCACTGCCGCGGCGGGCACCGCAAGCCTGGCCGGGTTCGCCACGATGGCATTGGGCATCGGACTGGTGGTCACTGCGGCCATCCTCGTCTTCAAGTCCCTGGTCGGCACCGTCCACGCGGTCAACGCGAAGATGGACGAGCTCTCCGAGCGCCTGGCGCAGTGGTCGGGAACGCTGATCATGGCCAACACCCAGGCCGAGCTGATCCGCATGGGGGCCGAGCAGCGCCAGGCCGCGCGGCTGGGCCAGGGCCTCGGCAGCTTCCAGGTCGGCAAGGCACTGATCGGCAGCACGCTTGCCGACATCGGCGGCACGATTTCAAAGCCAATCCTGGACCTGCTGGGCGGGGGCATGCTGCAGCTGGGGCGGATTATTGAGCCGATTGCCAAAGGCATCAGCTGGATCGGCAAGAAGCTTGAGCCGCTCGAGCAGTTCCTGGTCTCGGTGGTGCTCGCTCCGCTCCAGGCGATCGCCGACGTCGTGCAGTGGATCAAGAAGCACTGGCCATGGGGCGCCGAGAACGAGGGCGCCGACGAGCTCGACCGCATCATCCACGAAAAACTCCGCGAGCTCGACAACCTGATCATGCCGAATGCGCAACTCAACCCAGCGCCAGCGCCTGCCATGCCGCTCGGCTTCGGCGGATTCGGAGGGCCGTTCTAATGGCCGTCCTTGTCCCTGCTGTTGGCACGGTGAGCTACAACGGCGTGACGTTCGGCGCGAAAACACACCTCGGCGTGGAGATCACGCCCGTCGAGGATGAGGCGCAGCGCACGAGCGTCTATCTCTCAATCGTGGTCACGATCGACACGTTCATCACCGGGGATGAGGCGATTGCGGCTTCGGCCACGAGCCAGGGGACGCCCTACATCGACTCCAAGCTCGAGCAGATTCGCAAGCTCTGTTTTGCACCGGGCGGGGCGCTGATCGTGGACGACCAGGGCTTCGGATCGATCCGCGTGAACGTCGCCGGCGAGTCCGTCAAGGACGTCGACTACGGCCCCAAGATTCGGAAGTGCTCGATCACCCCGGTGGGCTCGGCGCGTGCCGCGAATCTCAAGCTGATCATCGAAGCGAAGATCCCGCAGTGCGACGACGCGCGGTACCAACAGACGCCGATGGCGATGAACTACGAGGCGCACTGGCACATCCGCGACGGGATCACATCGCGCACGGTGACCGGGTACATCGAAATCCCGATGACGCGGACGACGCAGACGAACCGCACGCCACCAGACGACGCGGACAAATACCGGGAACGGCTCCAGAACAGCGTGCCGCCGGGGTTCAAGCGGACGTTCCAGGACTTCCGCGACTCCAAGAACAAGCGGCGGCTCGACTTCACTTTTGTGGACGAGGAGCTTGACTCGGACAATCCCCCGCCGGACGAAGCGATCGAGATCAAGGACCGGCACCGCGTGCGTTCATCCCTGAAGGAGGGGTTCACCAGCTGGACGAGTTCTTTCAGCGCCTCGATCCGCGTGAAGAAGGGTGCCGACCGCCAGGCCCAGTGGACCGCGTTCTACACGTTCATCAAGGACCGCTACGAGCAGATCGTCAACGGTCAGCTGCCCGACGGCGTGGCTGGCCTCGTGAGCGTGATCCCGCTCGACTACGAGTTCGTGGAGGAAATTCACGACCGGCTGATCGAGTTCGCCATCTCGGTGCGCGTGATCACCTCGCTCCAGACGATCCTGAAGGCGAGCGGGATCTGGCGGCCTTACCCAGCGGCCGCTGGAGATTGGGGCACGTGGGCTACGAGCCTGGACAACGACGCGTGGAGCCTGCGCGGCTACGCGAACATGGCCAGCCTCCCCACAGACGACGTGATCGTCGACCTATGCGGTGGTGAGGCGAAGCTGCAGCCTCGGCAGCCACCATTCCCTTCGCCAGAGCCGCAAGACGCGCCTGACTTGTTGGGGATTCCAAAACCGAGCCCTGGGCAGAGCTGGCTCAAGTATGAGAGCTATCTAGTTCCGCACCGCACGGATAGCATGATCCGCCACAAGCTGCTCCAGAAGCTCGGGCCGACGAAGATCCCCGGGCCCTTGGAATGGCTCGACCCCAACACCACGGAAGGCATGAGGGTCGGCATCAACGAAGGCAAGGACGATGTCTTCCAGCAGTTCTCGACCCCCACATACACGGTCGCCCTCGTCGGCTCGGCCGCGCGTGCGGGCTACAAGATTCCGCTCCCCAACGTCCTCAAGATCGGCGGCGTGACACCCACGTTGCTCGGTGGCGGCGCCGCGCAACGAGTGATCGCCAACGCCGGCGAGTACCCGGTGTACGGCGCCAGCTGGGCGCGCTACTACGCGCTCCCCAACTGCCCGGCCGGCGAGCTCGATTTCCCGCCGGACCATCAGCAGCACATCGACCCGACTCTGACAGGAGTTTTCTCGTGAGCGGCACCCGAGCGAAAGAGCGGCGCAGCACCAAGACGAAGGCTGAGGCGGAGCCAAAGCCGGCGCTCCAGCCGATCCCCGTGCAGAAGACCACGGTCGAGACCGACTGCACCGGCCTCCTAGAGATCCGCATGGCCGGGCGCGATCCCTTCGACGTCGACATGGTGCAGACTCACCTCCGCCTCGAAGCGATCGAGGAGAAGCACCGGAACGACAAGGGCGGAAAGTACCTCGACGAGATCGCCGCGCTCGTGGCGGAGCTCTCGAGCGGCGAGCCCTGCACCAGCACGCAGGCGTACTGGTTCTTTGCGGAAATCCGCAAGCAGTTCGTGGTGTTTCAAAAAAAAACGTTCGGGCCCTGGCTCGCCGAGCTGACATTGCCGCCTGGTTCCCAGGCGTCGACGCTAGCCGGCTGAGCGACACCGAGGTCTACGGCTACCTCGGCAACCTGCCGCGACTGCACGCCGAGTGGATCATCCGGCGGCACGGCACGGCGGGGCTCCAGGCCGAACAGGTGCACGCGCTATACCTGACGGCGTTCGGCGACGAAAACCTGGCGATGCAAGCGGCGATGGAAGCGATGAAGGCAACGGAAGCGACGGAGTAAGAAGCGGCGATGGTGACGATCTACGGACCAGACGGGCAACCCCTCACGACCGGCAAGCCAGAGACGGCCGGCTACCGCGCCGCGCCCCCCTACACCTGGGGCTGGAACTACGGCGAGCGCCCGCGCTTCTCGTACCACACGATCGAGATGATGCGGTTCGATCCCATGATCTCGTTCGGCATGCGCATGCGCAAGGCGCCGCTCATGTCCGCGACCAAGCTGCTCTCGGAGCCGACCGCCCGGCCGCGGCGCTACCAGGGCTTCGCCGTGGAGGC
>JBGPMX010000076.1:0-11746 GCA_041487215.1 Planctomycetia bacterium
ATGCCCGCCAGGTACTGGGTCAGTTTGAGGAACGACCCCCCCTTGTCCCCCCCTTAGCAAGGGGGGGAAGGGGGGGTATCAGCCAAACTGACCTAGTACCGCCCACCACGTCTAGGTACCCGCCACAGAGAAGAGGAACCCGTACCGTCGGGATCGCCCACGTCGCGCGATTCTACCCACTTGAAAGTCCGAAGACCCAATTGTTGAAGGGCAATACGGGCGAGAGACTACCGGTCGCGCTCGGCTTCAGCTAGCTCTCACCGTGCCCAGATCAAGCCGATGCGTCAGAGGATTGCGCCGCGTACCCAAGGCGCGAATCCGGCGACAGCGAGACCAGCGAGCGTTACGACCGCCGAGGTGGCCAACCCTTTTCGCAGGCCGATTGGGGCCATCCGCGTCTTTCCCTCGACTCTCGTCAGCGCTTCGCGATCTTTGATCACTTGCGAGTAAACGAGCGCTCCCAAAACGAAAGCCATGGCTGGTTAGCTGGTCAACGGGTCAACCGGTCAACAATTCATCGGTTCAACAGTTCAACAGCGGGTTGCCCGCCTTGCCGCTGTTTGGCGCGGCTGCTATAGTGAATCGACTCGGACCTTACCGAGAGGCATTTCGCTGGAACCCGCCGGCAGTGGCCGGCCCAAACCCGAGGAATACGCGGTGAACTCGCTCTGGTCGCTTGTCTCCCTGGCTGCTCTGGTCACGGCGCAGAAGGCGCCCGACGTCGAGAACGTCATCAAGCCCAAGCTAAGCCTCATCGAGCAGCAGGTGCCGGGTATCTGGATCATGGACGAGTTCGTGTTCATCCAACCGCGGATGATCACGGTCGAAGTTCCCGGCAAGGGACGGCAGCTCCTTTGGTACATGGTCTACCGCGTGACGAACCGGAGCGACACGCCGCGCATGTTCGTGCCCGATTTCCTGCTCGTGGATAATAAGGGAAAGGCATATCGCGACACGATCATCCCGAAGGCGCAGCGCGCCGTCCAGGCACGCGAAGATCCGCTGCGGCCGCTCGATAACTCCGTAACGATCGTCGGCGAGGTAGAGCCGAGCGCCGAGGAGGGGATCGACAAATCCAGGTATGGCGTCGCCATCTGGGAGGGCATTGATCCCAAGATCCACTCGTTCTCGATCTACGTGCTCGGCCTGTCGAACGGCTTCCACACGCTGGACGACGCGGCGACGGGCGAGCCGAAGGTGCAGCGCAAGGCGCTCGAGCTCAAATTCGGGCGGCCTGGCGACGAGTTCTATCAGAACGAGCGCGAGATCCATTACCTCGGCCAGGAATGGATCTACCGCTAACAGGAGAATCCGATGGCTCATAAGAAGGGACAAGGGTCTACCCGCAACGGCCGCGATTCGAACGCGCAGCGGCTGGGCGTGAAGGTCTTCGGCGGCGAGCGCGTGCGCGCCGGCGGCATCATTGTGCGGCAGCGCGGCACGCGAGTCCATGCCGGCCAGAACGTGATGCGGGGCAGCGATGACACGCTGTTCGCTGTGGCCGAGGGGGTTGTTCGGTTTGATCGCGAGGGCCGCCGCGTCAGCGTCCTGCCCGCGACCCCGTAAGGGGCCGAGGGGAGTAGGCCCCTTACCGCTCGCTTTTCCACCCGTGTTTGTCGATCGTCTTACACTTTTTGTCGAGGGGGGCCGCGGCGGCGCCGGTGCCGTGAGCTTTCGTCGTGAGAAGTACGTGCCGCGCGGCGGCCCCGATGGCGGCGACGGCGGCAACGGCGGCAGCGTCCTCATCCGCGCCGACTCCAGCTACGACAACCTCGCCCACCTGATGAACCGCAAGTTCTGGCGCGCGGCAGCGGGCGCCAGCGGCCAGAGCGCCAACCGATCCGGACTCTCCGGCGAAGACATTGTCATCGCCGTGCCACCGGGCACTCTCGTCCGCGACCGCGACCGCAGCCATGTGCTCAGGGACCTGCGCGCGGCGGGCGACGAGGTCGTCGTCGCCCGAGGCGGCAAGGGGGGCAAGGGAAACAAACGGTTCGCGACGGCAACCAACCGCACACCGCGCCAGGCCGAACCGGGCCAGGAAGCCGAATCGCGCTGGGTCGTGCTCGAGCTCAAGGTGATCGCCGACGTCGGGCTCCTCGGCTTCCCCAACGCCGGCAAATCCACGCTGCTGAGCCGGATCTCACGCGCCCGTCCCGAAATCGCCGGCTACCCGTTCACCACCAAATACCCGGTCCTGGGCATCGTGCAGGTGGACTCGGAGCGCAGCCTGGTCGTGGCCGACATCCCCGGGCTGATCGAAGGGGCCCACGCCGGCGTCGGACTCGGCCACGAGTTTCTGCGCCACGTCGAACGGACGCGCGTACTGGTGCACATGATCGAACCGGTGTCGAGCGACCCGGCCGAGCTCGTGCGTCACTACGAGGCCATCCGGCGCGAGCTGGAGCTGTTCAACCCCGAGCTGGCCAGGACCCCGGAGCTGATCGTGGTCTCGAAGCTGGATCTCACCGATGCCGACGTTGCACTGGACAACCTCCGCCGCGCGCTGGGCAAGCCGGTCATCGGCGTGTCCGCGGTGACCGGGCGGGGACTGGCCGAGCTGGTGCAAGCCATGTGGCAGGCGGTCCAGTCGCATCCTTCCGCGCCATGTCCGACAGAAGCAGCGACATCCTGATCGCCGCGGACGTGGGCAACAGCCGCATCAAGTGGGGCTGCTACCGCGGCGGCGCGCTGTCGGCAACGGCCCGGCTCCCGCTGGGAGATTCGCGCGCCCACGAAGCGCAGCTCGACGCCTGGGGGGTGCCTGCGCCGGGTGCGGCCTGGTGCATGGCCAGCGTGAACCGCGCGGCGTCGGCGCCGTTCGCCGACTGGATCGTGCGACGCGGCTTTGCGCCGCCGCTGGTGCTCGATCGACCGTCCCAGCTGCCCATCCGGGTCGCGCTCGCCACGCCGCAGGAGGTCGGCATCGATCGCCTGCTCAACGCGCTCGCGGCGAACGAACGGCGTCCGCAGGAACGACCGGCCGTGGTGATCGATTGTGGGTCCGCCATTACGGTGGACGCCGTGTCGAGCGAGGGAGCGTTTCTGGGCGGCGCGATCGCTCCCGGCCTGAGCCTGAGCGCCCGCGCGCTCAACCACTTCACGCACGCACTCCCCCTGGTCCGTGTGTTCGAACCGGCCGATCCCATCGGCCGGTCGACCGATGAGGCAATACGCAGCGGCGTGTTCTGGGGAACGCTCGGCGGCGTGCGCGAGCTCGTGGCTCGCCTGCGCGATGTGCTGGGCGGTTCGGCGCTGGTCTATCTGACCGGCGGCGATGCCGACCAGCTCGCGCCTCACCTGGGATCTGAGATCGAGCGTGTACCGGAGCTGACACTGCGCGGGATCTATCTTGCCGCCCGCCATGCCGCCGTGAGCCCAACGAAGAACGGGTAGCTGCACCGCCTGGACGACAGGGCCTTTGGGTTAGGACTGTTCCACCAACGGGGGCGCCTTGAACCAACCGGCTCCGCTTGATCACGCCGCCGTCGCCGCGCTCGTCACGCCGCCGGGCCGAAGCGCGATCGCCGTTCTGCGCGTGCAGGGCGCCGGGGCCGCGGCCACCGTCGCCCGGTATCTCAAACGATCGAGCGGTGCGCGCGTCACGCTCGACCGACCCCGCGTCGTGCTCGCTCACTGGGGCGCCGCCGCTGGAGAACCGGTTGTGGTGCGCGTGCGCGGCGCGGACGAAGTCGAAATTCACTGCCACGGCGGCGCGGTTTCACCGCAGGCCATTATGAGCGACCTGAACCGGTCCGGCGTGGCTCTCATAAGCTGGCGGGATCTGGTGCGGCGCGAGGCGGCGGGCAACATCGAGGCGGAAGCGGTGCTCGCGCTCAGCGAAGCGAGCACGCTCCGCGCGGCCGGAGTGCTGATGGATCAGCTTCATGGCGCCTTGCGTGGTGCGCTGCGAACCATTCAGGACCGGATCCACCACGGCGCGGAAGAGGTGGGCGAGTCGGCCGCCACACTGGCTCGGCTGATCGACCGGGCAGCCCTCGGGGTTCACCTGGTCGCCCCCTGGCGCGTGGCGATCGGCGGGCGGCAGAACGTCGGCAAGAGCACTCTGCTCAACGCGCTGGTCGGGTTCGAGCGGGCGATCGTGGACGAACGTGCCGGCACCACACGGGACATCGTCACTGCACGCGGAGCGGTCGACGGCTGGCCGGTCGAGTTTCTGGACACGGCCGGGATCCGTCCCGCGACGGACGAACTGGAGAAGCTCGGCATGGATCGGGCGGAGTCGGCGCTCGGTGATTCGGACTGCCAACTCGTGGTGCTCGATCGCAGCCGCGCACGCACGAGCGCGGACGAAACGATCCTGGCCGCCTGCCCGCATCCGATCGTGGTGGCGAACAAGAGCGACCTGCCACCGGCGCGGGATGGGTGGCCGGGCGGCCGGTTGCCCGTGCTGGTTTCCGGGCGGACCGGCGGCGGGATCCGGGAGCTCTTGAGCCGGCTGGCCGCCGCGCTGGTGCCCTGCACGCCGGCCCCCGGCGCAGCGGTCCCGTTCACCGGCCGGCAAGTCGAGCGGCTGCGCGCGGCCCACGCGTCGCTCATGGCCGGTCGCCGGTACGAGGCGCTGCGCGAGCTGGGCGAGCTGCTGGGCGGCGAGTGAGCTTCGCCGGGGACTTGCGTGCCTGCGTCCCGAGCGAAACAAGTGCTCGTTCATCGCGGGTCTTTCGACCCCGCCCGCTGCGCGGACGAAAGGTCTCCCGGGCACCCTACCTTGTTCGGCGCGGGTCTCCGACCCCGCCGCTGCGCTGACCAAAGGTCTCCCGGGCACCCTACCTTGTTCGGCGCGGGTCTCCGACCCCGCCGCTGCGCTGACCAAAGGTCTCCCGGGGCGCCAACAACCCCTCACCCCCGACCCCTCTCCCCACGCTCGCCGCCGTGATCAATGAGGGCGGCACGCGTGGGGCGAGGGGAGAGGTTGGAAGGTGAGACGCGCAGGGAGACGACATGGGCTCTTGCGCCCTGGGTGGTTGGGGTCGAGTCGTCGAGCCCTCAGCCGCTCGCGGGGTCGCGGATGCTGGGGGCGAGCGTGGGGAGAGGGGTCGGGGGTGAGGGGCGCTGCCGCGCGGCCAGGAGTTCCGTGCCTCAGTTCCGCTTCTTCGTGCCCGTGCTCTCAGACGGGTGCGGGTGCTGCTCGAGGTGCCGCAGCATCTCCTGCACGTGATCCTGGACCAAATGTTCCGGTTCCCACCAGGGGAGCCCGAGCTCGAGCTTGTACTCCCGGTTCGCGCGCTGGATGAGCAGAATATGCACGCGGGCGGATTCGTCGCGGCAGCGCACCGCCAGGTCGTGGAGCTCCTTCTCGTTGATCGCCTGGCCGCGGTACTGGGTCTGCCAGTTCCTGTTCTGGTCCTCGCCGGCCGCGCGGCCAGAGCGAACGGCCGTGGCCACCCAGTGGTTCCAGAGATAGACGCGCCGCACGCAGGCGCGATCGAAACGCAGGCCCGAATCCGCCGGCTCCTGGCGCAGCGCCTTCTGGTACGCGGTCCAAAGCCGTGTCGGCGTGCTGCCCGGCGCGGGCTTGAGGCCGAGAGCGCTGGACGCTCCCTGGAGGAAGTGTTCGAGGCCTTCGTAGAGGTCGCGCGTGATCGGTGCGAGCAGGCAGATGCCGCCGTGCCGGCGTTCTTCGACCTTCGGCAGCGCCTCGCTGAGCGTCACGGCCGATTCGAGAAACGCGTGCCCGACGTTCATGAGCCGCCAGTGGCGGTCGCGCGTCCCGATGCCGGTGAAACGTCTCGTCATGGCGCTTGGGGCTCGTCCAAGAATAAACTGGCAGCAACGACCGCCTGCAAATGCATGTTACGTGCCGGCGCGCCACCGAGATCCTTCGCTGCGCTCGTACCTCGCTCCGCTCAGGATGACAGGATAGCGCTCGTACCTCGCTCCGCTCAGGATGACACGCCTTCACCGCCATTCGAAGAGGGACGGAGCCCTAAGGCAGTCGGCTTCATGCTCCAGGCTGGACCACGACGGCGCCGAAGGCGAAGCCGGGTACGAGCGGGGGCTGCGGGTGGGGCTCCTCGAGCACGTCGGCGGTGAAGCGGAACACTTCAACCGAGCCGGTGCGCCACGCGTCCGGCGCGAGGCCCGCTTTGCGGGCGCAACACTGCGCGAGCATCTCCTCGGCGCTCCATCCCGACTCAAGCCCGACCTGGGGCAGGAAGCAGCCGGTGCGCTGCCCGGCCCGCACGTAGATGCCGTGCAGGCCGATCTCGAAGTCGAGCGGGTCGGCGATGAGCTCAAGCGCGGAGAGCACGGAGATCTCGATGTGGCTGTCGCAGAGCTCCTCGGGGCGGAGCCGCTGCTGCGCAAACCGCGGGTCCTGGGTGGCGGCGGCCACGGCCATCTCGGTGACGAGTTGGTAGAGGGGCACGTCGCTCACAAAACGGCCGATGCAGCCGCGGAGTTGGCCGTGGGTCTTGAGGGTCACGAACGCGCCGCGGAGGCTGGCGAGCGCGAGGTCATCGATGCGCGGGGGCATGGGCTGGCGCCCGCACACCGCCGCCTCGACGGCGCGGCGTGCCAGGAAGAGCAGAGTCCAATGCTGGTCGGGGTTGAACGGCATCGGCGCGTGCAGAGGTACTCGAGAAGCGTGGACGATCGGTTTGGCACGCGGTGACCGGCGCGGCGTCACGGCAGGCCACGCAAGACGAATTCGCCGCGCGCGACCGGGTTCGCCTTGACCTGAGTCGGGCTCGCCGCTAGAATCCGCGCGCACTCTGGATAGCAGGTGCTGCCGGAGCCTATCCAGCCGGCGTTTTCAGGCACCTGTCTTCTCCGGTGGCTCGACGATCCAGTGCGAGATCGATCATACCTGAGCCCAATCTTTGAGAAAATGGATTTTCTCGGGGGATCCAGTCCTGGGTTCGAGCACCCGCTTCACGGGGGTGCCGTCTTCGCCTCTCCAATCGGATGCACCTGCGTCATCATCGTCCCGGCCAACTCGTTGCTTGGGCACCCGCCAAGATCAACCTGTTTCTCGAGGTCTTGGGTGAGCGTAACGACGGCTACCACGAGCTGGAAACCCTCTTGGTGGCGGTCAACTTATACGACACACTGGTTTTCAAGGAGGAGCCATCTGGGGTTTTGGAGTTTCGCTGCGACGACGCAGCACTCCCCCAGGGACCGACGAACCTCGTAGTCCGATCCGCGCACCTGATCAGGGAAGAGACGGGGAATCAGCGACGCGGGGTTTCGATTTGGCTGCGGAAACGGATTCCGGCGCGAGCGGGGCTCGGCGGCGGATCCAGTGACGCGGCCACCACGTTGGCGGCACTCAACGCCCTCTGGCAGCTCGGGCTGTCAGCCGGCGACCTCGCCGAGCTGGCGGCGCAGATCGGCAGTGACGTTCCCTTCTTCTTGCACGCGCCCGTTGCCGTTGGCCGCGGCCGGGGTGAGCTGCTCACGCCGGTGACCCTCACTCGACCGCTCCACCTGGTGCTCGTGTGCCCCGAGGAAGGAGTGGGCACTGCCGATGTCTTCCGGCGTTACGAACCGGCGGGCGAGCGACGTCCCCTCCAGCCCTTGCTGGACGCTCTCGGGCGCGGTGATTCGGACGAGATCGCACGATCCCTCTTCAACCGCTTGGAGCCGACCGCCTGCCGGATTTGCCCGGCCATTACCGTGGCGCTCGCAGCGCTGCGGGCCAGCGGGCTCGCCGGTGCAGCCATGACCGGCAGCGGGTCTGCCGCGTTCGGCGTGGCCCGCGATCGCTCCCAGGCGGTGCGCGCGGCCCGCATGCTGCGGGCCCAGTTTCCGGGGCGAGTGCATGTCGTGCGCAGCAGCCCCTCATGGTACGCCGCCTGACAAGGAGATCGCTGTGCAAATCACCGAAGTGCGTATCAAGCTCATGGATGAAGGCCAGCAGAACGGGAACGAGCGGCTGCAGGCGTTCTGCTCGATCACCTTCGACAACGCGTTCGTGGTCCGGGACCTGAAGATCATCGAAGGGACCAAGGGTTCGTTCGTCGCCATGCCCAGCCGCAAGCTTACCGACCGCTGCGGCTGCGGCACGAAAAACCCGCTGCGCAGCCGGTACTGCACGCACTGCGGCAGGCAGCTCGACGAGAACCGTGCCACGCGCGACGTCGAGGGACGCGCCAAGCTGCACGCCGACATCGCCCACCCGATCAATTCGCGCTGCCGCGAGATGATCCAGAGCGCCGTGCTGCGCGAGTTCCAGGCGGAGCGGGAACGCGCCAAGCAGCCCGGCTACGTTTCCACCTACGACGATCTGGACAACATCGCCGATGACGGCAGCTACGCCGAGCTGATTAGCCGGCTGGACGTGCCCGCGGACGGCTCGGCCGGGCCAAGCCGCGCGGCGGCACGGCCGCACCAGCGCAGCGGCGAACCGATCACGTCCGCGCCGCTGGCGACCGAGCGCCCGAGCGACGGGGCGAAACCGGCCAGCGTCGGCTGAGATCCCCCGATCGCTTGAGCCCGGCCGGCCGCGGGGCCCGCAGTCCGCCTCACGAACTCTGGGGCGCCGTGCCGGGCGCGGATGTGTCGGGGATCGCGGCCGCTCTCGAGCGCTCGCGGGCTCGATTTGCCGCGGCGACTGGTTCAGCACGCGTCCGGGACGCCATGAGCTGCTGGATGGCGGCTTCCAGGCACGTCGTCAGATCGGCCGCCACCACGCGCGGCCGCCCGGCCTTCGCCGCCGCGCGGAGGTCGATCGGGGCGCCAAACCGCACGGTTGCCTGGCGCTTCCCCTTCGGCCGCGCCGAGCCGTACACGTCTTCCTCGAACTTCTCCACCGTCTCCGCCATCCGCTCGAGCGTCGGCTGCTCGGCCACATAATCCCCCGGGTAGCTGTACAGCTGCAGGACGAGCTGGACGTCGTCAAGCGCTTCGCGCACGCGCCGGCGCATCGCCGGGTCCGACGCGGCGTTCGCTCGCACATCCAGCAAATGACGCCGCAACGCGCGCACGCGGAGCGGCATCGTCTCAGCCGCCGGCGTGGTTATCACAGGCTTACGTCAGCGTGTTCCTTCGGGGCCGACGCGCGCGCCGACCCTCAGCGCCAACCGAGCGCCACGCGAGCAACCTCGAAGGATTCGGCGCGGCATGCCACTCTCCTTGGGGCCTAACAACGCTCGCCCCTTCAGGGCGACGAGGCGAAGTAGGTCCGCAGAAAGAAGTACGTCAGGCTTTCCAGCCTGACTCGGTTCGGCAGCGGCCTTGTCAGGCTGGAAAGCCTGACGTACGCCTGGGCGGCAGGCTACGTTCTGCTGCGGACCTACTTGGCATCTTCCGCTCCTACGAGGCTGATAGACCGTCTCACGACGCCAGGCAGTCGATCGCGTTGCGGAAGATCTGCAAGCCGTCCCCCTCGCCGCTGCGGCCGCCGCGCGTCCAGCGCGGGTGCTGCGTCGCGTCCACGTGCCGCTCGGGGTGCGGCATCAGGCCCAGTACTCGCCCCGTCGGGTCGCAGATGCCGGCAATGTTGTCCTGCGATCCGTTCGGGTTCGCCGGGTAGGCGAGCAGCTCGCCTGAATCGCCGCCAGCGGCGGTGCCCGCCTGGTCGTACGCCGCAGCGTAGCGCAGCACGATCTGGCCGGCCGAGCGGAGCCGATCGAGCATGCCGCCGTCGCGGCATACGAACTTTCCCTCGCCGTGCGCGATCGGCGATTCCAGCCGATCCACGCCGCGCAGATAAACGCAGTTCCCCGGCCGCGCGCTCAGCGTGATCCAGCGGTCCTCGAACTTACCCGAATCATTGAAGGTGAGCGTGACCGGCTGCGCGGCGTCGCGCGCGTCGTTCCAGCCGGGCAGCAGCCCGGCCTTGACCAGCACCTGGAAGCCGTTGCAAATGCCCAGGATCAGCCGGCCCGAGTCGCGAAACCGGGCGAGCGGCTCGGCCAGCCGCAGCCGCAGCTGATTCGCCAGGATCTTGCCGGCCGCGACGTCGTCTCCGTACGAGAAGCCGCCAGGGATGACGAGCATCTGAAAGCGATCGAGTATGGCCGGCTCTTGCATGAGCGCGTTGACGTGCACCCGCGCCGGCTCGGCGCCGACGCGCTCGAGCGCGTGACACGTCTCCATGTCGCAGTTGGTCCCCGGCGCGCGCAGCACCAGCACGCGTGCGGTGGTCCTGGGTGTCATGGTCAAGGTCTCGCCTCTCCAATGGAAAATTCTGTACAACCCCTGCGGGGTAGGTGGCTGGCTGCTTTCGGCCACCCAGGGAGGCGCGACGCGGCTCCGCCGCTCCGCTTACCCTGGGCTGTGGAGTACAACCGCTTCGCGGTACCCCCCGCCGCTACCAGCGGAGCGGCCGCTGCCAGACCTCGCGGAGATCGGCAATCGATTCGCGCACAAGCGATTCGTCTCCCCAGGCATCGACCAGCTCGAGCAGCGGGTCCACCGTGACTTCGCCGATCGGCTCGAACGGCACTTCGAGCGACGCAGCGCTATCCGGCGACGGGCGCTGCATCACCCGCGCGAACCGCACGGCGTGGTCCGCCGCGACCTCGACGAGGAAGCGCGAGTTACTCTCGGCGAAGAGTGCGCGCACCCGCTCGGCGTCGAGCGACGCACGGTCCGCCGGCGCAGGGCGCTGGCCGCTCCGCGAGTTGGCGCGGTGCAGCTCCACGCGAGCCCCGAGCCCGCCGGCGAACGCCGCCTCGGCCAGCGCCACCGCCAGCCCCCCTTCGCTCAGATCGTGGCAGCTCCGCACCAGGCCCTGCCGCATCGCCTCGTGCAGGCGCCGGAACGTCTCCCGCGCGAGCGGCGCGTTCACCCGCGGCACCGTCCCGCCCATCGTGCCGGTCACCCGCTCGTAATGCGACCCGCCCAGTTCGTGCTTCGTTTCGCCGATCAGGTACAGCACGTTTCCCGGCGCCTTGAGATCCATGGTCACACACCGCCGCACGTCGTCCACCTGGCCGATCGCGCTGATGAGCAACGTTGGCGGAATCGTGATGCGGATCTCTTCGGCGGCCGCCCCGGGCCGCCCGCCGTCCACTGTGGCCCGGAACTCATTGTTCAGGCTGTCCTTGCCTGAGATGAACGGCGTGCCGTACGCGACCGCGATGTCGCGGCACGCCAGAGCGGCGCGGACCAGGCTCCCGAGCTGCTCGGGCCGGTCCGTGTTCCCCCAGCAGAAGTTGTCCAGGATCGCGATCCGTGCCGGGTCGGCGCCGACCGCCACGCAGTTGCGCACCGCCTCGTCGATACCAGCGGCCGCCATCCAGTAGGGATCGAGATCGCCATACCAGGGGTTCATGCCGCAGGCGATCACGACGCCGCGGTAGGATCCGGCAACCGGGCGGAGCACCGCGGCGTCGGAAGGCCCGTCCTCGGCAACCCCGACCAGCGGCTTCACGACCGTCGCTCCCTGCACCTCGTGGTCGTACTGGCGGATGACCCATTCCTTGGAGCAGACGTTCCAGCTCGAGAGGATCCGGCGCAGCACATCGCCAACCGAGAGGGGTGGAGAGTGCGTCGTCCGTGGCAATGCGTCGGCTTCGTCGCTTGCGCGCGTCGCGGCGGACGCGGCCGCGCCCGCGCGCGGTCGCTCGGCGTACACCGCCTCACGCACGACGGGCGGGCGCCCACCGTGCAGAAACGCCATCGACAGGTCGCCCACCACGTGCTCCTGGTACTTGAGCAGCAGCCGGCCGGTCGATTCGAAGCGCCCGATCACCGTGGCCTCGACCCCTTCGCTCTCGGCGAGAGTCTGCAGCTCGCCCCAGCTCGATTCCGGCACGGCCAGCACCATGCGCTCCTG
>JBGPMX010000077.1:0-11691 GCA_041487215.1 Planctomycetia bacterium
ACGTACCCCTCTCCCGGCACGAAGCGTGGGATGCCGCGTACGATCGGGAAATCGGCACCGCAGGCTTCGCACGCCAGTCTGCCGGAGGTGATGTTTCCCGCTCCATCGACACGCGGCGCTCCTGCCAGGCGCAGCGGCCCGCGGCAGACCGTACAACGCAGACGATCGATCCGATCAAGGTGCAAGCGAGCGGTCTCCCGGCAGCGGCCGATGACCATACGGGCGGAAAACAAACCATTTTATACTCGGCCCACCCGGCGGAGGCCCCGTCATTTGACACCCCGCGACCGTGACCTATAGTCGTTCTGGAGTGACACGGAGTCGGACCTGGCGAGGTCGCCGCAGGAGGCCGGCAGGCGGAGCCCTTGAATACGTGGCGAAAGCGGAGCTTGCTCCGAGTTCGTCCTGGCAAGACCCCCCGGTCTTGTCAGTGGTACTCATCGCATGTCCGGTCGGCTTCTCGGGGCGCCGGGCGAACGCTACTGGCATCCTCCACCGAGACAGAGGCTCTCCCACACCCCGGAGGGGTTCGTCGGGAGCCTCTGTTTTTTTGCGCGCGCCGCGCCGCCGTGCGCGCTGCTAGCCGGCCTTGCCCTGGCCGGCTAGAGTGGACGGTGCATGGCCGGCAGCCAGCCACCTTCTGATCCTTCCGAACCCACCCTCGTCAGCGTCGTTGCCGCGTCGCTCGCGTCGCTCGGCGTGAGCGGGCCGGTGGTGGTCGGCGTTTCCGGTGGACCGGATAGCACCGCGCTGGCGAGGGCTCTGAAGACGCTCGAGCAACGCGGACGGGTCCGCGTCATCGTGGCACACGCGAACCACCGGCTGCGCGGCGCCGAAAGTGACGCGGACGAGGCGTTCACCCGCGCACTCGCCGAACGGCTGGGCCTACCGCTTCTCTACGGTTCGCTGCCGGTTCCGCGCGACGCCAACGAGCGGGGCGAGGGGATCGAAGCGGCGGCGCGCAGGCAGCGGCAGCAATTCTTTGCCGACACGGCGCGCGAGACGGGCGCCCGCTGGGTCGCGACCGCGCACACAGCGGACGATCAGGCGGAGACGGTGCTTCACCGCATCATCCGCGGCACGGGGGTCGCCGGCCTGAGCGGCATTCCGCACAGGCGCGAGCTCGTGCCCGGCGTTCAGCTCATCCGTCCGATGCTTTCGCTGCGGCGCAGCGATGTGATCCGGTATCTCGCCCAGATCGGGCAAGACTTCCGCGAGGACAGCTCGAACCGGGATCTCGCATTCACTCGGAACCGCTTGCGGAACGAGCTCCTTCCGTACCTGCGCGAGCACTTCAACCCGTCGGTGGAGCATGCCGTGTGCCGGCTCGCAGCGCTGGCGGGGGACGCGCGTCGCGCGCTGGCCCGGCCGGTACGGATGCTGCAGCGGCGCGCGATCATGGAGGAGACGGCGGATCGCGTGGTGCTGGACACTGCGGTGCTCCGCAGCACATCGCGCTTTCTGGTTTGCGAAGTCCTGCGCCGCGTCTGGGCCGAGCGCGGCTGGCCGCTCCAGGAACTGGGGCTCGACGCGCTGGAACGCGTCGCCGATCTCGTGCACAACGAATCCGCCGCCTGGGACATGCCGGGCGGGGTGCGCGCCGAGCGCCGAGGACGCGAGCTCATTCTGCGCCGCGGCGAAGCGCAGAACCAGCGCGAAACATAGCTCCGCGAAGCCCGACCTTCGGTCACGTGGGACGGCGGGGTCGGCAGACCCGCGCCGAACCGAGGATCGGCGTCCCATCCGCGGGTCCTTGCCGAATCCGTGGCTGGACCCAGACCCTTCGCTCCGCTCGTGCCTCGCTCCGCTCAGGATGACAGGCCTTCCCCGACCCTCGAAGAGTCAGGGGTAATACGCAAGCGGGCTATTCGTACGGCTCCGCCAGGCGGTGCTCGGGATGCTGCTCGAGGTACCGCCGCACGCGCTCGGTGCGGCTCCAGGCGTCGGGCAGGAACCCGATCGCTTGCTCGATTCGCTCGTCCGGCTCGGCGCAGCTGAAACGCAGGAAGCCGCGTCCGGCCGGCCCGAAGCACTCGCCTCCGAGGCAGGCCACGCCGAACGTGTCGTCGGCGGCCTCGAGCAGGTACATGGCCAGACCGTGCGAGGTGATGCCCAACCGGTTCGCCACGTGTGAGACGGTGGGGAAGTCGTAGAACGTGCCGGCGGGCGGGACGACCGACACTTCGGGGATGCGCCGCAGCCCGGCGGTCAGGGTCTCGACTTTCGCCCGAAACCGCTGCATGTTCGCATCGCGTTCCTCGGGGTCCTGCTCGAGCGCCGCACGGCCGGCCCACTGCACGAACGGCGGCACGCACGAGAGCGATGAGTTGGTCATCTTGGCGATCAGCGTGGCGACCGCCTCGGACGTAACGGCGAAGCCGAGCCGCCAGCCGCTCATGCTGTAGGATTTCGAGAACGTGTAGGCGGCCAGCGTCTGATCGAGCATGCCAGGGAGCGTGAGCGGGCTCTCGTGCTTGCCGTTCCAGACCATGTGGCAGTACGGCTCGTCGCTGAAAAGTGCGATGTCGCGGCCGCGCACGAGCTCGGCAATTGCCGCCAGGTCCTGCCGGGTGGCCACGCCGCCGGTCGGGTTGTGCGGCGAGTTCAGGAAAATGCCGCGCGGCCGATCGGCCTCGCGCAGGAAACGCTCGACCTCGCTGGCGCGTGGCCGGAACGCATCCGCCTCGCGCAGGTCGCTCAACCACGCGCGCGCCCCCCGCCGCTCGATGTTCGGCAGATAGGTCGGGAAATACGGGCCGAACACGAGTACCTCGTCCCCGGGGTCGAGAAACGCCTCACAGAAGTACGTCTCGAAGATCTTCGCCCCGGGTCCGATCACGACATGTTCGGGTTCGGCCGGAATGCCGAACTCGCGGCGGACGAACCGCGCCGCCGCCTCCCGCAGCTCGGGGATCCCGCCCGACTGACAGTATCTTGTCATGCCCGCGTGAATCGCCTCGCGGCCGGCCGCGATCGCCGCGCCGGCGCTCGGAAACGGGCTGTCCCCGATCTCGAGCTCCACGATCGTCTTGCCGCGGGCTTTGAGCTGCTTGGCGACAGCGAGCACGGAAAAGGCCGTTTCAACGGTCAGGCCGCGCGCAAACCGGCTGAAAGATGGAATCATGGTCGTCCGGTCGTGGGTAGGAACGCAGCAAGGCGGCGACTCTCACTGCTTGGCGGCGATCGCCTGGGCCAGCGGGAGCACGATATTCGGCAGCACGTGCGTTCCCAGCAGCTCCTCGCCGATGGCGCGCTGCCGCTGGAACGATTCGATGAACGGGATGCGCGGGCCGAGCCCCCAGTACTGCCGCACCGTGAAGTAGACGCTGATCTGGTCGTCCTGGAAATCGCCCGTCCGGACCTGGTAGGTGCTCGTGCGCGTTTCCACCGAGATGCGGCACTGCAGCCGGCAGCTGTCGTCGAGCGCAAACGTAACCGATGGCTCGTAGTTAATGATCCGCGCGCCGGGCACCTCGCAGATCCCCTCGAACGCCTTGCCGATGCTCAGCGCCTCCGCCACGATCTCGTCGTGATTCCCCCGGTAATTGAAGTCGAAGCCGAATAGAACATCAATGGACTCGCAATCGATCGCGCTGATCGTGAGGTGGTACGGAGCCAGCTCGAGCACCAGCTCGTGCTGCCGGAACGCCTCGTCCAGCTCGGGCAAATTGACGCACCCCGAGCAGAGCCGGCGGTTTTCCAAGCTCACCCACCGGTAGTGCCCCTTCTCTTTGTCCTCTTCGAGTACGAAATCGCCATTGTCCCGAGTGTAGAAGTTTGTCATCTCGGGATAACTTCTTTGCATCCGTTCAAAGAAGTGGAGGATCGTATCGCGAGCGGTCGGTAGGCGCATCTCCGTATTGAGATTGATATTCGTATAAAAGTCATCGGCAAACGAATTGTAAGAAGCCATCGAAGGTACCCTGACCTCGATTCGTGAACCCGATCTGTGGGTAGGGGCCGGACCGCCTCCTGCTATTGAATGTACTTTCCGTATTGATTGCAAGATGACGAGCCGCCCGCCCGCTCTCGGCTGGCTGAGCTGTGAGCTCCGCCTGAAGGAGCAGAATGCGGGATCGCCCGGTGCGCGAGCTCGGACGTTTCCGGGGGTATCCGAGGTCACGTGCATGTCGCCCGCAAGGGTGCGCGCGGGTTCGGAGTCTGGGCTTCTGGGGCTTCTGGGGATGTGCACAGGGGGAACCGCGGACGGGGGAAGACTAGCGGCAGGCCTTATCTTTGGCGGGGGCGTCCTTCACGGATTCGAGCACGGCGACGATCGTTCCACCGCTGGCGTGCCCGAAGTCACCGAGCGAGCAGTTCCAGGCGATCCGGACCACCACCGTGATCGAGTCGCCGCCGATCAGATCGAAGCGGACGAGGAACCGCTGGGCCGCGATCGGTCTGGCATGAAGCAGCCCCACGCCGCTCGGCGAGATATCCCGGATGAACGCCGTGAAAGCCGCCTTGTCGCGCGCGTCGAACGGCATGGCCGTTTCTTCGTCGCTGAGCGGCTTGACGCGTACCGGCTGGTGGACCGTCCAACGCTGCTCGCTGCGCCGTTCCTGGTGCAGCGTTTCGCGCTGGCGGGTATCCATGACGATCCGCGAGGTGGTCGCCAGAATCACTTCCGGGCTCTGCTGGAGCCGGACGGGGAGAACCGGGGGGTCGAGGGTGGAACGGTTCATGGCGGCGGCAGGGTACGCTACACCTGAGAACGTCACGCGGTTTTCGCCCCAAGAGTAGTGCAAGGACTTCGTATGGGCAAATCCGCAGGGCATGGAATCCCGATGCGGGGCGGAAAAGACGGAGGGCCCGACCCCGACAGTTCGGGTTCGGGCCCTCGCGGGAGCACCAAGGCGGACAATCGGAAAACCTTGCACCACTCCTACCCATCGGCAAATCGGTAGTGGCTCAGTTTGCCTGGATATCCCCCCTGTCCCCCCCCTTGCTAAGGGGGGGATAGCAGCCCATTGAAGAAGGGAAACACTAACCCGAAGCGTAAGCGAGGGACTCGAATTCCTCGAACGATTCGCGTACTCGCCCGCCTCGCTGACGCTTCGGGTTACTTTTCAACGGGCTGATAGGGGGGGCGTTCTTCAAACCGAGCCGCTACCGGCAAATCAGCGCGAAAACTCAACTCGGTGCAGACGAGACTGCGCGGCCGGGGCCGGCCTGATGTGCCGCGGGCGTGGCGGCGCGCCCGGCCTTGCCTGGGCGCACCGTTGCGGTCCCGACGGTGCTCCAGTAAAACGCTCCCATAGGTTGATGTGGGAAGGTCAGGCACGCTGCCTCAACAGGAATCGCTCATGGCGGACGAGGGCCGCTCCGGCGGCGAGGTGCTCGGCGGCTCGCGCGACGAAGCGAGCATCGTGGACGAGGACATCCGCACGCTGCACAGCCTGGGGTACGGCCAGGAACTGCTGCGCCGCATGAGCAGCTTCTCGAACTACGCCATCTCGCTCTCGATCATCTGCATACTCGCCGGCTGTATCACCTCGTTTCACGTCGGCTTTTGCGGCGCGGGCGGCGCCTCGATCGGCCTTGGCTGGCCGCTCGGCTGCTTGTTTGCTCTTTGCGTGGCCCTCACGATGGCGCAGGTGGCGTCGGCGTTTCCGACTGCCGGCGGCCTCTACCACTGGGCCACGATCCTGGGGGGGCGAGGCTGGGGCTGGGCGACTGCCTGGTTCAACCTGCTCGGCCTGATCACCGTGCTTGCCGCCATCAACGTCGGGGCCTACGAGTTCACGGCGCGGACGCTCGGAGTTCGCCTGGGCTTCCACGCGGCCGATGCCAGCCCGAATTGCGCGATGATCGCGCAGATCATGGGCATGGTCCTGATCACCGGGTCCCAGGCGGTCATCAATCACCTGGGCATCCGGCTCACGACGCGGCTCACCGACTTCAGCGGGTATCTCATCCTGATCCTTTCGGTCGCGCTGACCGCCGCCATACTTGCCGGTGCGGGTGAGATCCACGTGGCGCGGCTGGTCACGTTCACGAACTACAGCGGTGACGCCGGGGGCGGGGTCTGGCCGAGCGGCGGCAGCCTGGCGTGGCTCTTCCTGATCGGCCTGCTCCTGCCCGCCTATACCGTGACCGGCTACGACGCGTCGGCGCACACCGCCGAGGAGACGATCGGAGCGGCGCGGAGCGTCCCGCGCGCCATCCTAAGCTCCGTGCTCGTCTCCGGGCTGTTCGGCTGGGTGATGCTCTGCGCGGTTGTGCTCGCCGTACCGGACATGGATGCCGCGGCGGCACAGGGGGAAAACAGCTTCTACTGGATTCTCGACCGGGTGCTGCCGCCGCGCGTCTGGCTGGTGCTGACGATCGGCATCGCCGTGGCACAGTACCTCTGCGGTCTTGCCACCGTCACCTCCGCGTCGCGCATGCTGTACGCGTTCGCACGGGACGGCGGCGTCCCGTTCTCCGCGCTCGTGCGGCGCGTGAGTCCGCGGTCGCGCGCGCCGGCCCTGGCGATCTGGGCGGTCGCCGGGCTGGCCGTCGCCTTCACCGTTTACACACCGGCGTACGCCACGATCACCGCCGCGTGCGTCATCTTCCTGTACATCTCGTACGTCATCCCCGCGGCGCTTGGCCTGATGAGCTACGGCAGGCGCTGTACCAAAACGGGGCCGTGGAGCATCGGCGGCTGGTACCGCCCGCTCGCGGCGCTGAGCGTCGTCGGCTGCCTATGCATCATCGTCATCGGCGTGCAACCACCCAACCAGAAGAATCTCGGGATCGTCCTGGGCACGATCGGCTTTCTCGGCGTCGCCTGGTTCGCCGTCGAACGGCGTCGCTTCGCGGGTCCGCCGCAGGGGTTGACGGTCCGCGAACGCCAGTGGGAGATCCGTGCGGAAGAAGCGAACAGCGGAATTCTCGACCGCATCCACTCCGATCTTGAGCGCACTACCGGCTGAGCGGCCGGCGAGCTACACAGGGAGAACCGCCACGGCGTGGCGGGCCACATTCCGCTCGGCGAGGGAAGTTCATGCCTTACCACGCGACCGTTCGTGGCGAGCGTTTTCTTTTCGAGGACCTCCGTGGGCTCTTCGCGCGCGCCAATGAAGAGAAATCGGGCGACCAGCTCGCCGGTATCGCGGCGCAAACCGAGCGCGAACGCGTGGCGGCCAAGCTGGCTTTGGCCGATGTCTCGCTCGGAGAGATCGCGGACCAACCACTCATCGACCCTGACCAGGACGCAGTGAGCCGCTTGATCCTGGACCACATCGATCCGCACGCCTTCGGAGCGATCCGGAGCCTGACGGTTGGCGAGCTGCGCGAGCACCTGCTGGACAGCGTGACCGACGAGGCACGGCTGCACGCGCTGGGGCGCGCCATCACGCCCGAGATCGCCGCGGCCGTTGCCAAGCTGATGAGCAACAAGGACCTGGTGCTCGTGGCCAGCAAGATGCGCAACGTCACGCGCTGCCGCAACACGATGGGCCAGCGCGGCGTGCTCGGCGTGCGGCTGCAACCGAATCACCCTGCCGACGACATCGGCGGCATCCTGCTCTCGACGCTGGACGGGCTGCTGTACGGCTGCGGGGACGCCGTCATCGGCGTGAATCCGGCCACGGATTCCGTGGAGATCGTTGCACGCATTCTCGGGGCGCTCGATCGGCTGATCACGGCGTTCGAAGTGCCGACGCAAGCCTGCTGCCTCGCCCACATCACCACGCAGCTCGCGTGCCTGGAACGCGGCGTCCCGGTGGACCTGCTCTTCCAATCGGTGGCCGGGACGGAGTTGGCCAACCGGTCGTTCGGGGTCAGCCTGGAGCTGCTGCGCGAGGGGCGCGCGCGGGTGATCGAGCATCATCGCGCCCGGAGCGTCGCTTGGATCGGCGAGCAGGTGATGTATTTCGAGACGGGGCAGGGGAGTGCCCTGTCGGCTGAGGCGCACCACGGCGTCGACCAGCTGACGCTCGAGGCGCGCGCGTACGGCGTCGCGCGGGCCTTCGACCCCTTCCTGGTCAACAGCGTGGTCGGCTTCATCGGACCGGAGTACCTCTACGACGAGCGGCAGATCACGCGCGCCGGCCTGGAGGACCACTTCATGGGGAAGCTGCTGGGGCTGCCCATGGGGTGCGATGTCTGCTACACGAACCACGCCGTCGCGGATCAGAACGGAGCCGACAATTTGATGCTGCTGCTCGCCGCGGCCGGTGCCAATTACTTCATGGGCGTGCCCTGTGCGGACGACGTGATGCTCAACTATCAGTCGACGAGCTTCCACGACGCGGCGGGCGTGCGGGGGATCTTTGGGCTGCGTCCCGCTCCCGAGTTCGCCGGCTGGCTGGAAACGACCGGCATCTTTCGTGACCAACAGCTCGCCCCGCCGAACGCCATGGCACGCCGCCGGCTCGAACAAACACTCACCGCGGTGCTCGAACGAGCGCCGGGGGCGGCCCATGGGACGTGACATACCGCGCGATGTTCCGGCCTTGAGCCCGGAGCGGCTGCCCGATTTGCTCCGCGCCATCCGCGACCGCACGCCGGCGCGGATCGTGGTCGGCCGCGCGGGGCCTTCCTACCGCACGGCGACGCAGCTCGCCCTGCGCGCCGACCACGCGGCCGCCATGGATGCGGTGCGAGCCGAGATCGATCTGGAGGCCGCCTTCGACGCCACGGCTCGAGGCCGGTGGGGACTCTTCGAGGTCCGGAGCCAGGCGGCGACCAAGGCCGAGTACCTGATGCGCCCCGACCGGGGCCGCCGCTTGAGCGACGCCGCGATGACCGAAATCCGCGAGCGCTGCCCGCGCCAGGCCGATCTGCAGGTGGCGATCGGCGACGGGCTCTCCGCGCTCGGCGTGGCCCGGCAAGTGCCGAACATGCTGCCGTTGCTCGAGCAGGGAGCACGGGCGAGAGGCTGGAGTTTCGGGCAGCTCTTCGTTATTCGGTACTGCCGGGTGGGCATCCTGAATGACATCGGCGAGCTGCTGGACGCGGCGGTAGTCGTTCTGCTCATTGGCGAGCGGCCGGGTTTGGCCAGCGCGGAGAGCGTTTCCGCCTACATGGCGTACCGCCCGCGCCCCGGTCACAACGACGCGCAGAGGAATCTGGTGTCGAACATCCATGCGCGCGGAGTACCGCTGCAGCGGGCGGCCGAGCGGATCCTCGCCCTCGCCGATCGGATGCGGCGGCTCGAGAACAGCGGGGTGCTGCTCAAAGAGGAGCTCCCAGGCCTGGAGCCGCCGGGCGAACTGTCGAGGGATCCCTAGCCTGTCACTCTTCGGTCGCGCGACTCCGTGGCGGTTCCGGCTTGAAATTCACGCTTCGACTCACGCCGCAGTGGGCGTCCACCCCATTGCGGTAGGGGTGACATCCGCTCCTGAGCGGCCCTTGTTGGATTGGGGGCACAACCGGCCGTGGTTCCCGAGCTCGAAACCATCCTGGACCTTGTACCGGCTCTGCGGAGCGGACCGACGCGCGTGACACCGCTCGTTCATGGGCTCACGAACCGGAACTATCGCGTGGATGCGGGGGACGAGAGTTACGTGGTTCGGGTGAGCGGCGCGAACAGCGCGCTCTTGGGCATCGACCGTGACCGGGAGCACGCGTGGCTCCGTGTGGCGGCTGCGGCCGGCGTCGGTGCCGAGGTGGTCGCGTTCTTGCCCGAACGCGGCGTGCTGGTCACGCGGTTTTTGAGCGGGCGCTTGCTCGGCCCGGAAGACAGCCGGGACCCCGCGGTGATGCGTCGCGTGGTCGAGGCCGTGCGGCGGTGCCACGAAGGCGCGGCGGGCCCCGGCAGTTTCTGCCCCTTCCGCACCGTCCGGGAATACCATTCCGCCGCGCGCACACGCGGGGTGGCTTTTCCTGACACCACCGGCCGGGCGCTCGCGCTCCTCGCGCGCATCGAGCAGGCGCTCGGCGCTGATGCAACGCCATGCCCGTGCCACAATGACCTCTTGCCGAGCAACTTCTGCGATGACGGAGCCACGGTGCGCATCATCGACTGGGAGTATGCGGGCATGGGGGATCGCTTCTTCGATCTGGGTAACCTGGCCGTGAATCACGGCTACGATGCGGAGCAAGAGCGGGCCTTGCTGGCACTCTACTGGGGGGACATTCGGTCGGAGCACGTCATGCGTCTGCGCCTCATGCGTCTGGCCTCGGACATGCGCGAGGCCATGTGGGGCTTCCTGCAGGCCGGCATTTCCGGCCTGGACTTCGATTACGCCGGCTACGGCCGCCGCCACCTGGAACGATTCCTCTCCGGCTGCCGCGCCCATGGCATCGATAGAGACTAGTGCTCCGTCCCTCTTGGAATGCCCGTGGCAGGTTGTCATCCTGAGCGCGCCATGACTGCAAAACTGTCATCCCGAGCCAGCGAGGAACGAGCAGCGAAGGATCTCCGTCCTTCGTTGCGCTCTGCTCGCTCGCCATCGGCCGTGCCGGGCACAAGGAGCGGCGACGCATGATCCAGGACCGGGCGCGCGTGGTGATTATCGGCGGCGGGATCGCCGGGGCGAGCATCGCGTACCATCTGGCGCAGCTCGGCTGGCGCGACATCGTGGTCCTCGAACAAGGACAGCTGGTGAGCGGCACGACGTCGCACGCCCCCGGCCTGGTCGGCCAGCTCCGCTCGACGGTGCCGCTCACCCGCATGCTGATGTACAGCGTCGCGCTCTATCGCGGTCTGGCGGAGGACGGAGCGCCGGCCTACGCCGAGGTAGGGAGCCTGCGCCTGGCGTCCTCGAAGGAGCGGCTCGATGAGCTCCGGCTCCAGGCGGGATTCGCCAGGTCGGTCGGGCTCGAGGCGCAGCTGCTCGGCCCGCACGAAGCGGCGCGGCTCTTCCCGATCATGAGCCTCGATTCGGTTCATGGGGCGCTCTACGTGCCTCACGACGGATCGGCGCGGCCGCCGGTTCTGGCGCGCGCGATCATCCGGGAGGCGACGGCCCGTGGCGTCCTGTTCCATCCGCGCACGGCGGTGCTCCGGATCGAGCAGGCGCAGGGACGGGTCTCCGCGGTCGAAACGACGGCGGGTCGCGTGCATACAGATACCCTCGTCGTCGCCGCGGGGATCTGGTCACCGGCGATCGGCCGCATGGCGGGCGTTCCATTGCCTCTTGTACCGATGCAGCATCAATACGTGATCACTCATCCGGTTCCCGAGCTGTCCGGCCGGACGCTGCCGAACCTGCGCGACCCGGACAAGCTCGTGTACATGCGGCAGGGGTACAGCCTGGAAGCCGGGCCGGCGAGCGCCGGAGAAGCGATGGCCCGGGCACCGATTGCTGCGGCAGAGGCGCGCATCACGGTAGGCGGCTACGAGCGAAACCCGCGCGCGTCCTCGGTGTCGGCGATCCCCTCGGGGGCGAACCCGACCGTGCTGTCTTTTGATCCGGATCACTTCGCCCCGCTTGAGCGCGCCGCGATCGAGCGTGTTCCCGCGCTGGCCGCCGCGGGCGTCGAGTTCGGCGTGAACGGGCTGGAATCGTTCACACCGGACGGCGAGTTTCTGCTCGGTCCGACGAACCGGCTCGGCGGCTTCTGGGCGGCGTGCGGGTTCTGTGCGCACGGCGTGTCCAGTGCCGGCGGGGTGGGCAAGCTGCTGGCGGAATGGATCGTGGAAGGGAAGCCGAGCCTGGATCTGTCCGCGATGTCTCCGGACCGCTTCGCGCGCAAGGTGATCGACGAACCCTGGATCGCGCAGGAGGCGTGCCGGGTTTACAGCACCTATTACGA
>JBGPMX010000078.1:0-11639 GCA_041487215.1 Planctomycetia bacterium
CGAGGAGTTCAACGCGCGCTGCAAGGAGCACGCAGTCGGTTATCAGTACGTGAACGGCCGGCTGATCCGAGTCGACTCGCAGTACCTCCACGCCGAAGCCGTGCTCCCTGCCCTGTCGCTCCTGCAGGATCAGGGTTTTCGTGGGCCTTCTGACGAATTCATGAAAGCTCACGAACATCTCCGCAACGGGCGGCAAAAAGAAGCGATCGTCGAAGCGCTCAAAGCGTTCGAGAGCACGATGAAAGCCATTTGCGACGCTCGAAAGTGGAAGTACAGGGCCGGCGCCGCTGCAAAGGAACTCATCCAAGTGGTATTCGACAACGAGCTCGTCCCTGCTTACCTACAAAGCCACTTCAGCGCCTTGCGTAGCGTCCTTGAGGGGGGCGTACCGACGGTCAGGAACAAGACTAGTGGACACGGCCAAGGAGCGGCGCCGGTCGAGATCCCGAAATACCTGCCTGCCTACGCGATCCACACGACAGCCGCAAACATTGTCCTCTTGGTCGAGGCGCACAAGGCAAAACGGTGATGCTCGGACTTGTTCAAGCCAGCTTCACCTTCCTCGCTAGCACTGCCGCCCGAACCGCCGGCCGGGTGTTGATGTAATACCGCTCCGTGGTCGTCACGCTGGCGTGCCGGAGCACATCACTGAGCACGGCGTCACACCGGAAGAGGCCGAGCCGCAAGCTTGCACAGTTTTCTCGCTACTCAGGCGAGAATGTCCTGAATCACCTCGCCCGCGACGTCCGTGAGCCGGAAGCTGCGCCCATTGTGTAAATAGGTGAGCCGCTTGTGGTCGATGCCCAGCAAGTGCAGCATCGTGGCGTGTAGGTCGTGGACACTGACCCGGTTCACGACCGCCTTGTGACCGATCTCGTCGCTCGCGCCGTAGCTCACGCCGCCTTGAATCCCCGCGCCGGCGAGCCAGGTCAGGAAGGCGTGCGGGTTGTGATCGCGCCCGTCGCCATTCTGCGAAACGGGCATGCGGCCGAGCTCGCCGCCCCAGATCACCAGCGTCGCATCCCACAGGCCGCGCCGCTTGAGGTCGGTCAGCAGTCCGTCGATCGGCACGTCGGTCGCCGCGCAGTGCGTGCTGTGGTTCTCCGTCAGCTTGCTGTGCGCATCCCACTCGCCATCGCTAAAGACCTGCACGAACCGCACGCCGCTCTCGACGAGCCGCCGCGCCATCAGGCACTTGGTCCCGAACGAGCGCGACTGCGCACGGTCGATGCCGTACATCGCGCGCGTCTCGGGCGATTCGCGGGACAGGTCGACGACTTCGGCGGCCTCGGTCTGCATGTGGAACGCCAGCTCGAAGGATCGGATCCGCGCCAGCAGATCCGCCCGGCCCGCATGTTCGCGAAGGTGCTCGTCGTTCAGCCGGGCGAGCAGGTCGAGCTGCGCCCGCTGATCATCGCGCGTGACGCCCGACGGCCGCTCGAGGTTGAGGATGGGATTGCCTTGCGAGCGAAACAGCGTTCCCTGGTGCGTCGAAGGAAGAAAGCCCGCCCCCCAGTTGAGCGGCCCCCCTTTGACTCGTTGTGTGTTGCCGTGCACGACGTAACCGGGCAGGTTCTGGGTATCGCTCCCCAGCCCGTAGGTGATCCACGCGCCGGCGGAGGGAAACCCCGGCCGCGCGAGGCCGGTGTTGATCTGATAGAGAGCCGGCACGTGATCCGCCGCCTCGCCGTAGCACGACTTGATGAACGCGATGTCGTCCACGTGTTTCGCGACGTTCGTGTACTTCTCGCAGACCCACGCGCCCGATTGGCCGTACTGCTTGAATCGAAATGGCGACTTCATGAGCGGGCCGGGGCTGCCGTTGAACACGTCGATGGCGATCTTCTTTCCGTGCCCTTTGTCCAGCTCGGGCTTGGGATCGAAGACATCGACGGCGCTGGGCGCCCCTTCCATGAAGAGCCAGATCACCGACTGCGCCTGCGCCGGGAAATGCGGCACCGGGAGTGCCGGCCGGTTTGCCGGCGGTTCGTCCCCCAGCAGCGCGTCGCGGTGGAGCAAGTCCGCGAGTGCGAGCATCCCCGCGCCCGCGCCGGCGCGCTGCAAAAAATGGCGCCGGTCCACAATCCGCTCCATGCGTCCGCAAGGGAACTGCTTGGGTCTGCTCATGGGATGGTCCGCGTGACGCGACGGTCAGTCGATATAGATGAACTCATTCAGGCTGAAGATCGCCTGGCAGTAGTCCGCCACGGCCGCAAGGCGGACCTCGGGGGCGGACGGGCAGGAGCCGCGCCCTTGCCGCTTCGCGGTCTGCGCCTTGAGGAACTCCAGCGACGCGTACCGCTCGGCCGTGGTGGGCGGGCGCGCGAGCGCGAACTGGAACGCGCGAGCGATGAGCTGTTCGTCGTCGGCTTGCTCCTGAAGGAGGCGGCTCGCGAAATCGACGGATCGGGCGCGGACGAACGGGTCGTTCAACAGCGCCAGGCCCTGCGGGGCGACCGTTGTCTGATCGCGGCGGCCGCAGGCCTGCTGCGCGTCCGGCCGGTCGAACGCCTGGAGCAGCGGATAGGGAACGACTCGCTTGTGGAACATGTAGACACTGCGGCGGCGGGTCGCAGCGTCATCCCTGGCGTCACTGGGATAAGGGTCTTTGGTGTTGCGCGCCAGCATCGCTTCCGCGGAAATCGGCGGCTTGAACGCCGGCCCATAGGGCTCAAGGTTCAGCGTTCCGCTCACGGACAGCATCGCGTCGCGGAGGATTTCGGCCTCCAGGCGCTGCGGCGGACGGCACCCCAGCAGGCGGTTCTCGACGTCGATCCTCGCCTTGGCGGCGTCCCACGTCGCACCCTGCTGATAGACCGCGCTGGTCAGGATCATGCGGTGCAGGCGTTTCAGCTTCCAGCCGTGCGCGACAAAATCGTCTGCCAGCCATTCGAGCAATTCGGGGTGGGTCGGCAGTTCGCCACGCGCACCGAAATCGCTGACCGTGCGCACGAGCCCTTCGCCAAAATGATGTTGCCAGACGCGGTTGACGATCACGCGGGCCGCCAGCGCGCCGGCACCGTGGTCCACGTCCGTGATCCAGGCGGCCAGCGCCGCCCGTTGGTATGTCGTGTCGCGGCGCGGCCGGTCGCGGCGTGCGTCGTTCCAATAGTCCTCGGCCGTGCGGTCGCGCGACAATACGTCCAGGAACCCGAGCTGGACCGGCTGGTCGTGGTCGTAGAAATTGCCCCGTGCAAATAGCCAGGTCGTGCGCGGCTCGCCGCCGAAGTCCCGAAACACCAGCGCCTCCGTGCCTTCCGGCCCGATCTTGACTTGCTTCCGGTCGCCACTGTGGAGCGCGCTCAGCATTGAATAGTATTCGCGCGACGGCACGGCGTCGTACTTGTGGTCGTGGCAACGGGCGCAGCCGAGCGTCAGGCCGAGCATGCCGGTGCCCAGCGTGGACAGCATGTCGTCCAGCTCGTTGTAACGGTTGCGCAGTCGTTCCTCTTCGAGGAACTTGTCCTCGAGCACCTGATTCGGGCCGGCCGTGAGGAAGCCCGTCGCAGCCTCCGCCTGCAGGTTGCCGGGCTCGATTTCATCCCCGGCGAGCTGCCAGCGCACGAAGGTGTCGAACGGTATATCGTCGTTCAGCGCCCGAATCACGAAGTCGCGATAGTGGTACGCGTGCGAGCGATCGGCGTCGCTCTCCATGCCGTCGCTGTCGGCATAGCGGGCGACGTCCAACCAATGCCGTGCCCAGCGTTCGCCATAGTGGCGGCTGTCGAGCAGGCGATCGGCGAGAGCCGCCGCGGCGGCCGTGCGATCGCGTTCCGCGTCCGCGCAGAATTGCTCGACCTCCGCGGGGTCCGGCGGCAGTCCGGCGACATCGAACGATACGCGGCGGATCATGCGGCCCGCGTCCAGCGGCGGAGCGGGCTCGAGCCCTCTGGCTTCGAGTGCAGCGAGAATGAAGCGATCGATCGGCGTACGAACCCGCTCGGCGGTTTTCACCGCGGGCGGCTCGACGGCGCGGAGCCGCTGGAACGCCCAATGGGCCCGCGCCCGTTCGAGCTGTGGCTCGACTCGGTCTGCCCCGCTCGCGACGCGCGCAGCGGCCAGGCTTGCAAGCAGGCCGGCCAGCAAGTAGCAGCGCAGGCGGTTCATCGTAGTCTGGCATCAGTTTCTCCCACGCCGGCTTCGTCCGCAACTCACGGGAAGAGGCTATTCGTCTCGGCCGTAGTAAGATCCGCTGCAGATATCAATGCCGGGATGTGCCCCTCGCTCCCTCCGCGAAACATACCAACCGCCGATGAACGCCGATCGACGCCGATAGAATCAAGCCTCCGCGAACCGCCTTCGAGAATCGTCTTGCCGGCGTGGTTCGGCGTCCATCGGCGGTTCCTTGATCCCTCCAGGGCACGGGCGCCGACAACGAGGGTGTGAGCCCCGGGTGCCGACGATTGCTTGGCCCTTCTCGGACGGCTCAACGTGCCTTATCTTGCATGACAGCGATGCATGAATCCTTCGAAATCGTGGGGAAGACCCTTCCCGGTCTGGAACCAGTTCTGGCCGACGAACTGGCTGCGCTGGGTGCGCGGGAACTCGTGCCGGGCGTCCGGCTTGTGTCGTTTCGCGGTGATCAGCGCCTGCTCTATCGGGTGAACTTGTGGTGCCGCACGGCGATCCGTTTTCTGCGGCCCATCCGGTCTTTCACCGCCACCAACGAAAGGGAGCTGTACCGCGGCATCGCGGCAATCGACTGGCGTCCGTACCTGGACGTGGACGGCTCGCTGGCGATTGACCCGGTGGTGCACAACTCCTTCTGCACGCACTCGCTCTACGCGGCTCAGCTCGCGAAGGACGCCATCGTCGATCAGTTCCGCGGCCGGACCGGGCGGCGTCCGTCAGTCGATCTGAAAGATCCGGACCTGCGGATCAACCTGCACATCAACCAGAACCAGGTGACCGTTCACCTGGACTCGTCGGGTGATTCGCTGCACAAACGTGGGTACCGCAGCGAGGCGAGCGAGGCGCCGATCAACGAGGTGCTCGCGGCCGGCATCCTGTCGCTCACCGGCTGGGATGGGGCCATGCCGCTGGTCGATCCCATGTGCGGGTCGGGGACGTTCGTCATCGAGGCGGCGCGGCTAGCCCGCAACATTGCGCCGGGCATCCTGCGGCCGTTCGCGTTCGAGCGCTGGAAAGACTACGACCGCGCGCTGCACAGCGAGCTCGACAAGGAGGCGCGTGCGGCGGTGCGTGACGGCCCGCCCGTGGAGATCGTCGGGTCGGACCGCGACGCCCGCGTGGTCGAGATCGCTCGGCAAAATGCCGGCCGCGCGGGGGTGAAGAACGCCGTTCGAATCGAAACGGCGGACTTCGCGGACCTGTCGCCCCCTGCCCCACCCGGTGTTCTGGTGGTGAACCCGCCGTACGACGAGCGAATGAAGCTGGAAGCCGTGGCCTCGTTCTACCGCGGCATCGGCGATGCTCTGAAGCGCGGCTTCGACGGCTACACGGCGTTTGTCTTCACCGGCAACCTCGAGGCCGCGAAGCACATCGGCCTGCGCTCGTCGCAGCGGATTCGTTTGTTCAATGGGCCGATCGAGTGCCGGCTCGTGCGTTACGAAATACGCGGCCGTGCCGCTTCTTCCGTGCCGGCGTCGCTCACGGACGGGCCGCATGCCGAGGCGCTGGCGTCCGCCACCACGCCCTTCGAGACCACCCCCGGGCGCGATGGCCCCGCGGCCACGGCGGCCAGCGGCGCGGCCAGCGCCGCGGCGTGCTCCGTGGTCACGGCGGCGGCTCGCACCGAGCGGGTTCGCGAGCAGATCGAGATGTTTGCGAACCGGCTGCGCCGCATGAGCCGTCACTGGAAGAAGTGGGCGAGGCGGCAGGCGATCACCTGCTTTCGCGTTTACGACCGGGACATCCCCGATGTACCGCTGGGAATCGATCTCTACGCGGACCGGCTGCACATTGCCGAGTTCGAGCGGCCGCATGCCCGCACGGAATCGGAGCACGACGAGTGGCTGCGCGCGGTCGTCGAGACGGCGCGGTCCGTGCTCGATGTGCCGCCGCAGCGGGTGTACTTCAAGCGGCACCGCCGCCAGCGCGGCGTTTGGCAGTACCCCCGCCAGGCGGATCGCGACGACTGGTTCGAGGTGACCGAGGGGGGCCACCGGTTCATCGTCAACCTGGCCGATTATCTGGACACGGGCCTGTTTCTGGACCACCGCATCACCCGGTCGATGGTTCAGGCGGACGCGGCAGGCAAGCGGTTCCTCAACCTGTTCGGCTACACCGGCTCGTTCACGGTTTACGCCGCCGCAGGCGGTGCGGCCAGCACGACCACCGTGGATCTCTCGCAGAATTACCTGGACTGGGCGCGGCGCAATATGGAGCGGAACGGGTTCAGTGGTCCGGAGCACCGGTTCGTGTGCGACGACGCCCTCGGCTTCCTGCGCAGCGCCGGCCGTTCCACGCCGGCGCTGTACGATTTGGCCGTGGTCGATGCGCCGACGTTCTCGAACAGCAAGGAGCTGGACTACGACTTCGACGTGCAGCGTGACCACGTAGAGCTGCTCGAGCTGGTGCTGGCCGCCGTGAGTCCGGGTGGCACGATCTACTTCTCAACCAATCGGCGCAAGTTCCGGCTCGAGGAGAACCGGATCTCCGGTGCCACGATCCAAGAGATCACGGGGCGGACCGTTCCGCTCGATTTTCAGCGGAAGCGACCGCATCATTGCTGGCGGATGGTGCGGGACGGCGCCGCGGCGAGCGGCTGCGGCGAGGCTTCGAGACGCGGCGCGGCGCAATCATCGAGCCCCGAGCAACGCGAGGCAACGCCCTAGTGTCCTCGCGTCTACGAATGGCAGGTGAACGCGTGTCATCCTGAGCGCAGCGAGGCACGAGCGCAGCGAAGGATCTGGTTCGTCGCCGCCCGCCGCATGCGATAATGAGCCGGCTTGGACACAAGGACTCTCGTCGGAGCGACACCGCCCATGATGAAGGCATCGGTTGGCGCTGGGATCGTCGCACTGGGGATCGTTGTGGCCGTTTGCTCGGCCGGCAGTCGGTCGCCGCAGACGACCGGGTACGAGTGGGTGAACATGACTCGCACGGCCGCGTTTGCGCCGCGCGACGGCGCGGGGGCGCTGGTGTTGCGCGGCCGCATGTGGCTGCTCGGCGGCTGGAATCCCGCTGATCGCAGCCACTTCCCGCGGATCTGCAACAACGAAGTCTGGAGCTCGCGCGACGGCCTGGCGTGGACGCTCGACAAGCCGAACACGTTCACAAACGCCGGCGTCGCAGCCGGCGCTGACTGGGAGGGGCGTCACACCGCGGGGTGCGTCGTGTTGCGGGACAAGATGTGGATCATCGGCGGTGATGCGAACCAGGGGCACTATCAGAGCGACGTCTGGAACTCGAGCGACGGTCGAACCTGGACGCACGTCAACCGCGATCGCCCCGTGCCCTGGGGGCCGCGCGCACTGCACTACACCGTCGCTTTTCAGGACAAGATCTGGGTGATAGGCGGCCAGACGATGCCGGCGTTCGCGCCGGCGGAGGAGAAATTCTACCGCGACGTCTGGCGCACGTCGGACGGCGTGGACTGGGAGCGCGTCACGCCGCGCGAGCCGTACTGGCCGGCGCGCGGAATGATCGGCGGGGCGGCCGTGTTTCGCGACCGCATCTGGATCCTCGGCGGCGGCACCTATGACACGCCGCAGACTCCGGCGCGCACCTTCTACAACGACGTATGGAGCTCGGCGGACGGGGTCGATTGGGAGTGTCACCGAACATCGGCCCCGTGGGCACCCCGGCAGTATCACGACGTGGCGGTTTTTGATGACCGCATGTGGGTGCTCGAGGGCTGGAACCAGGCCAACCGCAACGACGTTTGGTACTCGTCCGATGGGGTCACCTGGCACGAGCTGCCGGGCACGCCCTGGAAGCCGCGGCACGCCGCCAGCGTGTTGGTGCACGACGATGCGCTGTGGGTGGTCGCGGGGAACAACATGGAGAGCGACGTGTGGAAGCTCGTGCGGAAGTGATTTGGCAAGAGCGACGAGAGTGCCAGTTCACGACGTCACGCCATTTGCGGTCCCCTCGCCCCCGCGCTCATGGATCATGCGGGGGAGAGGGCATAGTGAGTGGCAGGTTGTCATCCTGAGTCGGCGAGGAACGAGCAGCGCAGGATCTCGCTGCTTCCTTATGGCGCGGTCCCCTCGCCCCCGCGCTCAATAGATCATGCGGGGGAGAGGGAAGGGTGAGGGGGTTCCCGGCCAGATGCGGCCGAGCTGCCCCCCGCGCAATTCAAACAGGTGCTGGATGACGTCGTTCGTGAGTATAATCCGCGCGGTCTGCGCGAGCCCGCGCGTGTCTAGCAGCCGGTCCACGTCACGCCCCAGCGGACCGAGCGCCAGCGAGTGCCGTTGTCCGCACGAGGATCTTGTCCATGGAAGGCGCCATGCCCGCCGTACCGCGGATCGCAACGCGAGCCGATCTCCTCGAGCCGGGCGACCGCTTCGAGCTACAACCCGACGCCCCCACCGGCTCCGCCATCGACCTCCACTTGCCGTATGGCGTCGCAGCCCTGCTCCTGGAACGGCTGGAGGATGAGGGCGGCCAACCGCTCGATTTTGACGCCTTGGGATCTCGCATCACCCTGAGCGCGAACGTTCTGCCGTCGGACATGAACGCGGTCTGGCTCGAGTACCTCGCCCCGGGGCGTTTCCGGTTGGTTGCGGAACAGCCGACCCCCGAGGCCGGCGACCCCCAGCTTGTCACCGAGCAGGGCGTGCCGCTGGGCTTTGATCCCGGTGACGGCAAGCTGCTGCGCCACGGCCGATCGGAACCAGCGAACCAGCAGGAATTCGAGCTGTCGCTGCGGGCGGCACGACTGGCGACCCATGCCGGCTTTGACCGCCTCATCTGCCTGCCGCTGGTGCGCGACATGGCGCTCATGGAGCACCAGCTCCGCACGGCCCGCACCGTGCTCGATCGCTTTCGCGGCCGGGCTCTACTCTGCGACGAGGTCGGGCTCGGCAAGACCATCGAGGCCGGGCTCGTGCTGTCCGAGCTCGCCGTACGCGGGCTGGCCGGGTCCGTGCTCGTACTCGTCCCGCCGTCGCTCATCGAGCAGTGGCAGGGCGAGATGCGCCGCAAGTTCTCGATCGAGCTCGAGAGCCACGACAGCCCGGCGTTCCGCGAGCGCGGGCCGGCGGCGTGGGCCGAATTCGACCGCATCATCGCGTCGTTCCACACCGCGAAGCGCGAGCCGCACCGCTCGGCCATCCTGGGGCGCCGCTGGGACCTGGTGATCGTCGACGAGGCGCACCACCTGCGCAACCGCAATACCCAGCTCTGGCGGTTCGCCAGCGAGCTCCGCAAGCAGTTCATTCTGCTGCTGACCGCCACCCCGGTGCAGAACCACCTCGAGGAGCTGTTCAACCTGGTGACGCTGCTCGAGCCCGGCCTGCTGCGCACCGCACGGCAGTTCCAGCGGCAGTTTGTCGACCGCCGCGACAAGCTCACGCCGCGCAACGTGGACGAGCTGCACGGGCTCCTCGGCGAGGTGATGGTGCGTAACCGCCGCAGCACGGTCGGGCTCCGGTTCACACGGCGCTGGGCGAGGACGGAGTGCGTCATACCGACGCCCGGCGAGCGTTCGCTGTACGAGGGCGTGACGCGCTTTGTGCGAGGACGCCTGCGCACGCCCGGCGGCGGCGGACCGCTCACGCGGCGGGCCCTGATCACGCTGCAGATGGCGCTTGGCAGCTCGCGCGCGGCCGCCACGCGGACGCTCCACCACCTGAGCGAGAACGCCGGGCTGACGGACGCCGATCGCGACGAGCTCGCTGCGCTCGGGGCCGCCGCGCGGGCCGGCACCGACAGCTCGAAGCTGGACCGGCTGCTTGACTTGATCGCGGAGTTCCCGGACAAGATCGTGATCTTCACCCAGTTCCGGGCCACTCAGGAGCTCCTGGCCGAGCGTTTGGGCGCGGCCGGCCACAACCTCGCGCTCTTCCACGGCGGCCTGACCCGGCTGGAGAAGGAGGCGGCGATCACCCGCTTCCGCGGGCCCGCACGGCTTCTCGTGTGCACCGAATCGGGCAGCGAGGGGCGCAACCTGCAGTTCGCCCACGCCGTCGTGAACTTCGATCTGCCCTGGAACCCAATGAAGATCGAACAGCGCATCGGGCGGCTGAGCCGCATCGGTCAGGAGCACGACGTTCACGTGTTCAACCTCGTCTCGGCCGGAACCCTCGAGGCCGCGGTGCTCCACCTGCTCGAGGCCAAGCTCAGCATGTTCGAGCTGGTGATCGGCGAGATCGACATGATCCTCGGGAACCTGGACGAGGAGCGGGAGTTCGAGGAGGTCGTGGCCGAGACCTGGGCCGACGCGGCCGACGATGAGGTGTTCCAACGCCGCATGGAGGAACTGGGCAACCGGCTGGTGGCGGCCAAGCAGGCTTATCTCGGCCAGAAGGCGCACGACGAGCGGCTGTTCGCCGACCGCTTCGCCCCGGACGGCTGAGCCGGGCGCGCCCGCTCTGTCATCCTGAGCGCAGCGAGGAACGAGCGGAGCGAAGGATCTGGGTGGTAGTCAGGAGAAGAATCCTTCTGGGCTCAGGATAGGAACCCATCGAATGGGGCGAATCGGAGTACAACGATGGCGATCGCGGCCGATGCACTGCCGGCGACGCAAACGCCGCTCGAACGGTTCCTGCGCGATTACCTCGAGGCAGTGCAAGGCGCGTGGGACGAGGTCGAGCCGCAGGTCTATGATGTGCTGATCCCGCCCGGTCCGGGATCGGACTCGCCGCTCGACGGCACCGTGCTGCGCGTGGCGTTCGACCCCGAGGCCTTGCCGGAACATCCCGGCGCGCAGCTGGCGGCGTTCGGATCACCGCTGATCGACAGGCTCTTGGCCCAGGCCCAGCGGCGCGGTCAGCACGCCAGGTTCTATCGCGTGGGGCTCGAGCGAGTGCCGCATGACCTCGTGGCCCGTATGCGCCGCGGGATCTCGCTGCCGCCGCAGCTGCATGCCGAGATCGAGCGGGTCCGCACGCTCGATTTTCCGCAAGCCATCTTCTGGTTCCAGGCGACGTTCATCAGCGACCACAACGAGCAGGAGATCGTGCCTGCGGCGGTGGACCTGCACTATTGTCGGCAAATGCGGCACACCGACGAGCTGCTGGACCCGGCACGGCTCGCGAACACGCCGGGAGTGATGCTGCCCGAGGTGCGGCGCGCGAGCGTCCATCAGGGTTATCGCGTGGCGCGGGAACGGGTCATCCGCACAGTGGCGGCCCTGGCGAACACGCGCGCCCGTGGGTTGGCCGAGCGGCTGGACCGCCAGGTCGGCCGGATGATGCGCTACTACGCCGACCTGCGCAGCGAGCTGGGTCAGCGGGCCGGCCGGGGCGCCGCGAGCGACGAGGCGGATCGGGCGGCGCGCCGCCAGGCGCTCGAGCGCGAGGAGCGGCTGCGTGTCGCCGAGCTGAGGCAGAAGAGCGCACTGCGGGTCGAGCTGCGACTGCTCAACTTGGTGCAGGTGCACCAGCCGAAGCTGCTCGTGCGTACGCGGCTGGTGTCTGCCGACCGACCGGTCGCTGCGGCGGTCGAGCTCGTGTGGGACCCGCTCACCGAGGCGTGGGAGGCGACCGACTGCCCGGTGTGCGGCCGGC
>JBGPMX010000079.1:0-11627 GCA_041487215.1 Planctomycetia bacterium
CCTGCGCGACCGGCTGCGCTGCGGTGCCCACGTCCTGCACCACCTGCGCGACCAGCTACGTGCAGCGCAGCTACATGGAACCGCAGACGTGCATGACGCGCCAGTGCTCGCTCCAGCCGCGTACCTGCTATGTGCGCCGCTCGTACTGGGATCCGTGCGCGTGCTCGTACCGCACCTACCTGGAACCGACCACGTCGTACGTCCGGCGCTGCTCGTCGGTTCCGGTGACGACGTACGTGCAGCGGAGTTACCTGGAGCCGGTGACGACCTGTGCACCGTCCCCGTGTGCGACTTGCCCGACGCCTTGCCCCACGTCGTGTCCGACCACGGCGTGCCCGGGCGGGCTCTGCCCGACTCCGGAGATCCCGGCCGATCCGGCTGCTCCGGTCTACGAAGGGAGCGGGCGGGACCGGCGGCTTACCGGCCGGTCCGCTCCCGTTCAGGCCGCGCCGCTGGGCAACCGGCCGACCACTCGCGCACGCGTCCCGCTGCCCCCCAGCCAGCTGGTCCGGCCCGCGACGGAGGCGTCGGTGCGTCCCGTGCCGCTCGCAGCCGGCGATCTCAAGTTCTCGACGTTTTAGGGCCCGTCCAAGAATAAGTTGACCGTTGTGCCCGGCCCCCCGGGCGCGCCATCATCACCGGGCGTGTCTGCGTTCGGCATGCTCCCAGGCGGTAGCTGCGAAGCTCCTGGGATCGCGTCGGCCGCGGCCACGCCCGGTTTCTTTTGGACCCGGCGCGCGAGCGGGTCGGGATGCGCATGGGCGCGGTGCTGCCCTGCGTCCGCGCGTTTTTCTTCGCGCCGCGGCTCGGCGGCCGGATGGTCCTGGTGAGTCCAAAGGTGCGATGGGCCGCACGAGGCCAGGACCGGGCCGGCCCTGACCGGAGCCCATGGCGGCCGATCGCTCGCCGGTTCGGAGATCGCTCGTCAGGTTTCGGTCGATTCGTTGTGCAAGCTCGCTGCTCACCTGCGCGCACGCCTCCCATGCTAGCTCCTGTTCGCGACCAAATCGCTCGGCCCGGTTCGCGTGAGCCGGCCGGAAATGGAGCACCTGCGGGCGAGCCCCGTGCGCGAAGCTCGTTGTCGCTCCGACCTTTTCTCGCACGTCGTCGCGGGCTCGTGAACACGGGCGTGGGGGGTGACAGAAGCGTGCGGAGTTGTGCGGGCAACGCGACGCGTCCGGAATGCCATAGCGAGCGCGGGCGCGTCGTTCCTTGACCCTATTTTGAGTGGTGGTTATAATTTTCCGTTTGCTGAGCCCCGAGCGACCCGCAGAACTCCGTACTGCCCGGCGGGCTTCCGGACTGATCCGGTGAGCCATTGATTCGGGGAGTAGTCCCGCAGGAGCCCCCCGGTGCCTGCCTCGTTCGCCGACGACACGACCGCCCGGATCAAGCAGTCCATCAGCATCGTGGACTTGATCGGCGAAGACGTGACGCTCACCCGTCGCGGCCGAACGTTCAAGGGCCTCTGTCCCTTTCACGACGATCACAACCCGTCGTTCGACGTGGATCCCGAGCGGCAGAGTTATCGCTGCTGGAGCTGCGGCGAGAAGGGGGACATCTTTTCGTACTTGATGACGCGCGAGGGGATGGGCTTCCGCGAGGCGCTCGAGGTGCTGGCGCAGAAGGCGGGGATTGTGCTGCCGGCCCGTCACAGTGCGGGCGCGGATTCCCCCAAGAACATCCTTTACGACGTGCTGCGCTGGGCGGAGAACGAATTCCAGCGCTGCCTGTTGGACAGCCCGCTGGCCGAGCCGGCGCGGCGGTACGTCACCCAGCGCCGGCTGAACGCCGAGAGCATCCAGCGCTTCCGGCTCGGTTTTGCTCCGAACGACTGGGAATGGCTGCTGGCGCGCGCGCGCGCGCGCGGCTACGACGCCGAGCTGCTCGAGAAGTGCGGGCTGGCGAAACGCCGGCCGTCGGGCGGCACCGGGCACTACGACGCGTTCCGCGGTCGGCTCATGTTCCCAATCCGCGACGCGCGTGGGCGGACCGTCGCTTTCGGGGGGCGGATTCTGCCGGACTTTGAGAGCGAGGCGCAGCCGAAGTACCTGAACTCGCCCGAGACGGCGGTGTTCAGCAAGGGGGAACAGCTGTTCGGGCTGGATGCGGCGCGCGAGGCGATCTCGGACGCGCGCAGCGCGGTGGTGGTGGAGGGGTACACCGACTGCATCATGGCGCACCAGCACGGCGTGCGGCACGTGGTCGGCACGCTCGGCACGGCGCTCGGCGAGCGGCATGTCCGCGAGCTGAAACGTTATACGGAGCGCATCGTGCTCGTGTTCGACGGTGACGAGCCGGGGCAGAAGGCGGCGGACCGCGCGCTCGGGCTGTTCCTTGGTCACGAGCTCGACCTGCGCGTGTTCTCGCCGCCGCGTGGGCTCGATCCCTGCGACTTTCTGCTCGAGCGCGGCGGCGAGGAGTTTCGCGCCGGGGTCGCCGCCGCGCGCGACGCGCTCGAATTCAAGTTCGAGCGCGCCGAGGCGTTGCTGGAAGCCGGCTCGATCGACGGGCGGCGCCGGGCGCTCGACGCTGTGCTCGAGACGATTGCGGCGATCCCGGTCGTGGCCATGGGCAGCATCCCGCTCAAGCGCGAGATGATCCTGGACCGGGTGGCGCACCGCTACGGCGTCGCTTCGGATCTCGTGCGCAAGCGGGTGAGCGAATTGCGCGGCGCCGCGAGCCGGCGTCGCGTCGCGGCCGTCGCCACGGGCCCCGCCAGGCCGTCGGCTGCGTCCCGCAACGAACGCCCGGAAGAACGCGAGCTCCTGGAGATTGTGCTGGCCGATCCGGCGCGGCTGCACGAGGTTGCCGAGGCGATTGCGCCGGTGGACATCCAGGCGCCCGACCTGCGGCGGATCTTCGAGACCGCCGTCGCGATGCTGCGGGGCGACGGCGCGTCCGACCTGGACGGCCTGCGCCTGCGGCTGGATGATCGCGAGCTCGCCTGCCGTGCCACGCAGCTCGCCGAAACGGGCAGAGAAAAGACCGCGCCGGTCGAGCGGCGGCTGGCCGACTTGCTGGCCCGGTTCCACGCGCCTCGGGCGGCCGCCGAGGCGATGGAGATCCGCCGCGGCTGGTCGGCCGTCGCGGGCAGCGACGACGGCGAGATCGCGCTGCTCGCGCGCAAGCAGGCCGCCGTGCTGGCCCGGCATCGCAAGAACCCGCGCACGGACGCTGGGGGCGGCCCCGTGGCTCGCGGCGCCCCGCCAGAAAACGTCGCGTCATGAGAGCAGTGGCTCCATGAGTAGGTTATAGGTTACATGTGCAAGTTGTTTTTGACGGGCCCTAACTACAAGCCGTTTGCATCATCACGGTGCTAACTGCGTCGAACAAAACCGGATGAGGTCCAACGGGAGCGGAGCGATCCGGTCAGGGCGACAGGTTTTGTTGGGCGCGGTAGGCCACTCCCTCATTCCGCTTGGGTAGGAGGATGCTGGATGGAAAAGATTGACGAGGGTTTGAAAACCCTGGTCGACACGGGCAAGAGCAAGGGTTTCCTGACCTACGATCAGGTGAACGACTACTTGCCCGACGAGGCGGTCAGCCCCGAAAAGCTCGACAACCTGCTGATGGCGCTCGAGGAGCAGGGAATCGAACTCATCGACGAGGCCGAGGCGCTCGCGCGCGAAGGCAAGGCCGACGGCGAAGAGGAGGCGGAGGCCGCCGGGGCCGAAGAGGAAGAAGAAGGCATCTCGTTCCTGGAAGAGGACGAGGATTCCTCGCGCCGCATCGACGATCCGGTGCGGATGTACCTGACCCAGATGGGCGAGATCCCGCTTTTGACGCGGGAGCAGGAGATCTCGCTGGCCAAGAAGATCGAGGTGACCCGCAAGCGGTTCCGCCGCAAAGTGCTCGAGTGCGACTACGCGCTGCGCACCGTGGTCACCGTGCTCCAGCAAGTGCACGAGGGGGACCTGCCGTTCGACCGCACCGTCAAGGTCTCCGTCACCGAGAACCTGGAAAAGAACCAGATCCTCGGCCGCATGCCGCACAACCTGGTCACGCTCAACCACCTGCTCGACCTCAACCTCCGCGAGTTCAAGAACCTCATCCACCCCAAGACCACGCTGGAGGACCGCCGCCGCCTGCGCCGCAGCCTCAAGCTGCGCCGCTTCAAGGCCGTCACGCTCGTCGAGGAGCTCTCGATCCGCACCCAGAAGGTGCAGCCCTTGATGAAGCGGCTCGAGCAGATCTCGGCACGCATGGACGAGCTGGTGCGGCAGATCCACGAGCTCAAGCGCAAGCGCAGCTCGCGCGAGGACCTGGCCAACCTGCGCAAGGAGCTGCGCGACCTCATGCTCATGACGCTCGAGAGCCCGGATAGCCTGCGGCGGCGCACCCAGCAGATGCGCGAGCGGTTCGCCGAGTACGAGCAGGCCAAGCGCGACCTCTCGGGGGGCAACCTGCGGCTGGTGGTCTCGATCGCCAAGAAGTACCGCAACCGGGGCCTCTCCTTCCTGGACCTGATTCAGGAGGGGAACACCGGGCTGATGCGGGCGGTGGACAAGTACGAGTACCGCCGCGGCTACAAGTTCTCGACCTACGCCACCTGGTGGATCCGCCAGGCGATCACCCGCGCGATTGCGGACCAGGCGCGGACGATCCGCATCCCGGTGCACATGATCGAGACGATGAGCCGGCTTCGGAACGTGTCCAAGAAGCTCTTGCAGGAGAAGGGGCGGGAGCCGACGATCGAAGAGACGGCGCGGGCAGCGAACATCTCGGTGGAGGAGACGCGTCGCGTGCTGAAGATTTCGCGGCATCCGATCAGCCTGGACCGGCCGGTGGGGGAGAGCGAGGACAGCTACTTCGGGGACTTCATCGAGGACGACTCGACGGAGTCGCCGGCGAACGCGGCGACGCAGGAGATGCTCAAGGAGAAGATCGACCACGTGCTGAAGACGCTGACCTACCGCGAGCGGGAGATCATCAAGCTGCGTTACGGGCTGGGGGACGGCTACACGTACACGCTCGAGGAGGTAGGGCGGATCTTCAAGGTGACCCGCGAGCGGGTGCGGCAGATCGAGGCCAAGGCCGTGCGCAAGCTCATGCACCCGGTGCGCAGCCGCCAGCTCGGCGGCTTCCTCGAAGGCATCGTGCGACGCGGTGCGTCGCATTCGGCCGGCTGATTCATGGCGCCCGAGCGCGCGTTACACGGCAGCACCGCGATCGAAGAACGCGTCCACGCGCTGCTGCAGCTCGGCGTCCAGGTCGCACGACCGGCCAGCGAGCACCAACCGGCCGAGCGCCGTCCCCTGCTCGAGATCCTCGCCACTCACGCTCTCCAGGTCCGGCACCAGCAACCGTTCCACGTCTCTCGGCTCGAACTTCAAGAGCCCATCCCCATAGACGCGGTGCTCCGCCGCGCCCAGCAATGAGAAGTACGTCGAATAGAAGTAGGCCATGAGGTACGACGTGAACTGGGAAAGCCGCGGCGTAAGATAGATCGCGTGGTACGCCGTGAGGCTGAGCACGCCGGCGCTGTTGCGCACGAAGCGGAGCCGGCGGCGGCCAAACACGGAGACCCAGATATCGGCCGGTGCGCGGCGTTCCGCGCGGTACCACGGCGTGCGATGCCGGGTGAGATAGCGAGTATGCACCCCTAGTGACACGCCGTGCCGCAGGTACGCGCTCACCCCGCCACGCTGCACCGCACCGGAACACGCGTCGAAAAGAAGTGACTTCCGTTTCGACACCGCGAGCGCTTCGTAGTCCTCGGCGCTGAAATCGGGCGACGGGGCGTGGGCCGCCTTGGTGATGCACGGCCGCAGCGCCGCCGCGCGCAGCCCCCACTGCCGGGCCTCCTGCCGCGACAGCGTGAAGAAGAAGTTGGCCCCCGTGGCGATGCCGCGCGTGCACCGCGCAAAATCGCCCAGCGGACGCAGTCCCCGGCTCTGCGGCAAGGTCAGGACATGCAAACGCGGGGTGCCCCATTTGCACGCCGGCCGCAGCTCGGCGCGCGGACACCGCCGCAAGACCACATCCCCGTTCAACGGCGGTGCGCGGCGATCCCCCGCGAACCATCTGTGCGCGTCACCCACGGCGTCCAGATCGGAAAGATGAACCAGGGTCACGTCATCGCGCCGCGCCTGCTTGTCCAGCAGGGTGATCGTCGCGGTCGTCAATGCCGTGTCAAAAACTTCTGACCTGTAATCAAAAATGATGAAGCCGCGCAGCGCACCGGACCGCAGCAGCACCGTCTTGATGGCGCGTCCGAAGTCCGCGTTCAAGAACTCCGTGGGGGTGATCACAGCCGCGCGCCCGCGCTCGGAGAGCAAGCTAAGGATCCGCAGCAGGAACAGGCAATACAGGTTCGTGAGCCGGCTGATCCGCACGCCGTGCTCCTGGTCGAACCGCCGAAACACCTGCTCCGGGAGCTTTGCGTCGTGATGCCGGACGTACGGCGGGTTGCAGACAATCGCGTCGAAGCGCGCGCCGAAGGGCGCAGTCAGAAAGTCCTTCTGCCGCCACTCGCAGCGGAAGCGGCACGAGTCCAGCCGGCCCTGGGCCACGCGGAGCGCGAGCGGATCCGTGTCCATGGCCACGATCCGCTCCACGGTTCGGTTGCCCGACTCGGCGAGCCTGGCCAGGAAGATGCCGGGCCCGACCGCAGGGTCGAGCAGGGTGCGGGGCGATCGCGCGCAAACCCAGCGCACCATGGCCGCGGCGACGGCGGGCGGGGTGAAGAACTGTCCCCGCCGCTTGCGTCGCGCGCGCGGCACACACGCCGCGAAGGCCGCCTCCGGCGTGGCTCCATCGCGCATCGCACGCCGCAGCTTCGCCAGCATCGCGCCGCCGTTTTGGGTCAGATCTTGCAAGGCCATCCTTACGCCGGCCCCTACTCCGCGGCCGCCATCTGGCGTGCCAGCCGGCCGATCCAGTAACCGTAGTACAGGAGCCAGGTCGCCAGAACAGGGCCGGCGGCCGCGAGCCCCGCCGCGATACGCCAGACGAAGAGCCCCCCCAGAACGATGCCGAGCGTCAGCGCCAGCACGCCGCTCATGACCAAGAACAGGACAAAGTGCGGCCCGCAACGCACCAGGCGGACCAGCGTTGGAAACAGCGAATAAAACGGGAACCAGCTATCGTCCACCAGATTCGTGATGAGCAGAACCGGGAAGAACAGGTACACGATGAAGGCGCTCAGAAGATAGAACTGCGGATCGTCCGGCGGTAGCCACGGTCGCAGCGGATACGTGATGCCGTAGGCGACTGCTACGGACGCGGCCGCAGCCCCCCAGGTGCGAAACAGGGACGGCAGCGTCTCATACCACTGGAAACCGGGCAGTTGCTGGAAACGGTCATCGCCGTTGGCTGTCCCTTCGATGACAGCGACGAAGCAAGCGGTGATGTAGGCCACAAAGGCCAGGCACGCGGTCGCCATGCCGGCGACCGTGAAGATGGAGCCGACCGCTCCGAACGCCGCCGCGATGGACAGGACAAAGAGCGTGATGGCGACGATGCACGAGGTGAATGCGATGATGAAAGCCAGGCCAATCCAGCGCACCCAGGTCGGGTAGAGCCAGGGGTAGAAGAGCATGGTCAGATCGAGGATCGGCCCGGGCCCTGCGGCGCGGTCCACCGGCTCTCGAGCCGCGGTTGCGACGAACCCACCGGGGGGGACCCGCGGGCCCAGCCCGGCGGGACGCAACGCGCCGGCGATGGGGATAAAGGTTCCGCCGCTGACTTCGCCCCGGCTCGCTACCGCCGACGCCTGCGGCTCGACCACGATGCGGTATTCCGGCGGCTCCTCGCCGAGCGACGGATCGGGCAGCGGCTCGGGCGGAAGCGGGGGTGGGGAACGCATCTCCCGCCGCGCGATCGTCCATCGCTCGGGCGACGCCGCCGCGCCGTGCGGCTTCAGGCGCAGCACCACGCCGCAGCTCGGACAACGCACCTTCACGATCGCTGCGGACTCCGGCAGTGCCAGGATCTTTCCGCAAGGGCATCGTACGCGTTTTGCTGACATCGCCCCGTGCCGCCGCTTGAAGCCCAGTGCCCCGTCACCCTTGGATCGATGCTGGCGAAGTGTCTGCGTGTGCGACGCCAAGCGGCCCCTCGCCGAGCCAAGCGCCCCCCTCACCCTATCCTCTCCCCCGCATGATCCATGAGCGCGGGGGCGAGGGGAGCGCCCCTAGGGAAGTCCTGAACTGGGAACGGGACTAGAGCCGGCTGCCCGGCGCCAGGCTGTCGATCACGTGCTGAAATGCCGGCTTGATCGCCGCCCAGTTCGCCTCCGGCGCCCGAGCCAGCACGCTGACGCTCCGGTCGTTCGTCAGCACGGTCGCGCGATAACCGCGCACGCCAGGCGCCTTGAACTCCGACTGCCGCCCCTCGCCAAGTGCCACCTGGATCACCTGCGGCGCGTCCTCCTCATAACCCGGCAGCTCTTCCGCCGCCTTACTCTTGCCCAGCTGGTGCACCGCCACCACGGGGGGTTCTACGTCGTCGTTCCCTCGGGATACCCCCCCGAACAGCGAGCCCATGATATCCGCCACGATCTCGATCTTCGCCGCACCACTTTTGAAGGTGGCACGGCTGGGCGCGCCTGGGGCCCCACCAGAGATGACCTCCCAGCCGGCGGGCTGCTCGCACTGAAAGGTACGATCCTTCGCCTGGAAATTGCTGTATGACGCGGGAACAACGACCGACGCTGCGCAGCCGCACGAACCGACCGCCGCAGCGACGAACCCGAGAGCAAGCATTTGTGCCCGCGTCCAGGACTGCAGCATGCGAGGCTCCTTTCCCATTGCACACCTGGTACCATCCCCACGGAGTTGGCCGCAGGCCCATCGTACCCGCGCTGCCGAGACGTCACAACCATGCGCGGACCACCCGGCGCGATGGAGTGGGACGAAAGCCGGGTCGCGTCGGCCTCGAGCGACTCCTACAATAATGCTCCTCGGCCGGTCCGATCCGGGTCCCCCCCAATCGCTTCGGCGGAACGCGCCCGTGAATAAGAAGCTGACCCCTGCGCGATCCATCGGCGTTGACCGAAGAACGTTCGTGCGCGCTGGTGCCGCCGCCATGTTGACTGCCTCTTCCTACAGCCGTGTGGTCGGCGCGAACGACCGCGTCGGCGTCGGTTTCATCGGCTACGGGTTGATCGGCAAGCGGCACGTGGCGGATTTCAAGGACCAGCCGGACGTGCGGATGGTGGCGGTGGCCGAGGCCCACCGCGGGCGGCTTGATGAGGCGGCGGCCGCCCTCGGCGGCGGCGTGCAAGCACACGGGGACTTTCGTCGCGTGCTGGACACGAGGGACGTCGATGCGGTCGTCATCTCGACTCCGGATCACTGGCACGCGCTCATGACCATGCTGGCGTGTGCTGCCGGGAAAGACGTCTACGTGGAAAAGCCGCTGACGCTCTTCGTGCGCGAGGGGCGTTGGATGATCGACGTCGCCAGACGTACCGGCCGCGTCGTGCAGGTCGGCACGCAGCAGCGCTCCGGCCCGCACTACCGCCAGGCCCGCGAGCTCGTACGCAGCGGCCAGCTCGGCCGGATCGTGTCGGTGCGCATGGCGTCGTACCGCAACATCATGCCCGGCTATGGATCGCCGCCCGACCAGGCGGCGCCGCCGGAGATGGACTGGGAGATGATGCTCGGGCCCGCGCCACGCCGGCCGTACAACCCGAACCGAGCCCTCTATCACTTCCGCTGGTTCTGGGACTATTCCGGCGGTCAGATGACCAACCTTGGCCAGCACTCGCTGGACATCTTGCACTGGTATATTGATCCGTCCGGTCCGTCCGCCGTGACGAGCGCGGGGGGCAGGTACGCACTCGAGGACAACGGAGAGACGCCGGACACACAGGACGCGATCTTCGAGTACCCGGGGTTCACGGCGGTGTGGTCGCATCGCGAGGCATCGCAAGGGCGGCCGGGCACGAGCGGCCTTGATTTCTTCGGCACGCGCGGCAGCCTGGCGATCTCGCGCAGCGGCTTCGAGCTGACGCCGGACCGCAAGGTGATCCCGGCGAACACGGTGCCGCAGTTCGCGGGCGATCACCCGGTCGGCGGCCCGGTACGCGTGACCGATCCGTCAGGGCCAGTTTATTGGACCGATCCGCAGCGGAACAGCTCCGGCAACACGCTCGAGCAATTCCGCCTGCACGTCCGCAACTTTCTGGCCGCGATCCGTTCCCGCCACCCGCCGGTCTCAGATCTCGAGAGCGCCCACCGGGTGGTGACGGCCTGCCACCTGGCGAACATCTCGCTGCGCACCGGCCGCAAGATCCGGTGGGATCCCGAGCGCGAGGAGATCCTGGATGATCGCGAGGCGGCGGCGATGCTGGTGCGATCGTACCGTGCGCCGTGGGATGCCGAGTTCCGCGCGCTCGGGGTTGGGTAACGCGCCATGAACACCAAGCATCCCGAAAGCCGTGCGTCGGAGGCGGTGGGGGCGACCCGTCGCGAACTGCTCGGTGCGTTGGCCGTTGCGCCGCTCGCTGCCTGCGCGGCCGGCGCTCCGCGCACTGCGCTCGGTATTGTCATTCACTCCTTTGGCATGCGAACGGCGCACGACCGCAAGAACGGTGTCACGCCGCCATTCCACGACCCGCTCCGCTTCCTCGACTACTGCGACCAGCTCGGCGCGAACGGCGTCCAGGTGCCGCTCGGGGTGCGCGACGCCCCGTACATCGCCGCGCTGCGACGGGCGGCCGAAAGCCGCGGCCTCTACGTCGAGGGAATCGTGCGATTGCCGGCCGAGCGGTCGGATGTCGAGCGATTCGATGCCGAGCTCCGCACGGCGCGCGAGGCGGGGGCTGGCGTCGTGCGCACGGCCCTGCTCGACGGCCGCCGTTACGAGACCTTCGACGACCCGGACGCGTTCCGCCACTTCGCCGACCGAGCCTGGAACTCGCTGATTTTCGCTGAACCGGTCGCCGCCAGGCACCGCGTACGCCTGGCCGTGGAGAACCACAAGGATTGGCGGATCCCCGAGCTGCTCGGCATGATGACCCGCCTAGGTAGCCCGCACGTGGGGATCTGCGTCGACCTGGGCAACTCGATCGCCCTGCTCGAGGACCCGGCGGAGGTGGTCGAGGCGTATGCTCCCCACGCGTTCGCCACGCACGTCAAAGACATGGCGGTCGCCGAGTACGAGGACGGGTTCCTGCTCGCCGAGGTACCGCTGGGCACCGGCTTCCTTGACATCCCAGCGATGATCACCCGGCTGCGGCGGGCACAACCCGAGATTCATCTGAGCCTCGAGATGATCACCCGCGACCCGTTGCGCGTACCGTGTCTCACGGAGAAGTACTGGGCGACGCTCGGCGCTGTCTCGGGCAAGCAGCTCGCGCGAACGCTCACCCTGATCCGCACCCACGGCTCGAAGCAGCAACTCCCCACGGTGAACGAGCTGAGCGAGCAAGCGCGCATCGATCGCGAGGACGAGAACGTGCGCCAGTGCCTCGATTACGCGCGGGACCGGCTGCGCATCTGAGCCGGTACGCACGGGAGTCTCGGTGCAGAGCATTCAGCGGACCCGGTCGTCAAAACCCGAGCTCAGCAGCGCGTCGAGCGCGTCGCCATCGAGCGCCACGAGGTCATCGCCCGAGCCGGAGTCCAGGCGGCTGGGTCGGGCGAGCGTGCTCCGCGCGATCTCGATCGCGTCGTCAC
>JBGPMX010000080.1:0-11491 GCA_041487215.1 Planctomycetia bacterium
CCGATTCTCGTGGCCCGCCCGTCCGAGCGCACGGTGACACCCGTCGATAGCACCGGCCTGCCGCTCGGCATCGACGCCGACGCCGCCTTCGGGCCGACCGCGCAGATCCACCTCGCAGCGGGCGACCTGCTCGCCGTCTTGACGGACGGTTTCTTCGAGTGGTGCAACTCCCAGGGGGAAGCGTTCGGAATCGACCGCGTCGCCGAGGCGCTGCTGCACCACGCCGGCTGCCCCGCGGCCGAACTCGTTCAAAAGCTCTACCGCTCGGTTGCCGCGTTTGCGGCGGGCGAGCCTCAGGCGGACGATCTCACCGCCGTGATCGTGCAGCGGAGTCTGAGATAGTCGAGTGGGGTAGTCGAGTATAATACGGGCTTCATCGCGCCGCTCGTTCGGCGCCGCTCACGAAACAGAGAGGTGGTTTGGCATCGCGGGCAGGAGCGTGATCATGAAAGTCCTCGTGGTCGATGACGAGGAGAACATCCGGCAGACTCTCACGGTGGCCCTCGAAGAGATGGGGCACGAGGTGAGCCACGCCAGCTCGGGCCAGGAAGCTCTCCAGCTCCTGGAACGCGAATCGTTCGATGCTGCGCTGCTCGACATCTGGCTGGGACGCGAACAGGGGCTGGACGTGCTGGTGGCAATGCTCGGTGTCGCCCCACGGCTCTCGGTCGTGGTGATGACGGCGTTCGCCGCGATCGACACGGCGGTCGAGGCGATGCGCCGGGGGGCGTTCGACTATCTTCCGAAGCCGTTCAGCCTGGCACAGATTCGCGCGGTTCTTGAGAAGGTCGCTCAGCTGCGCAGCCTGCAGGATCGCGTGGAGGATCTCGAGGACCAGATCCGCACGTCGGTGCCCGAGGCGGACCTGCAGGCACACGAGCCGGCGTGGGAGCGCATCCTGGACCTGGCGTTCCGGGCGGCGGCCAGCGATGCCACCATCCTGCTGCGCGGCGAGAGCGGCACAGGCAAGGGCGTGCTCGCGCGTGCGATCCATGCGCGCAGCCCGCGCACCAGCCAACCTTTCGTCACCGTGAGCTGCCCGAGCCTGAGCGCGGAGCTGCTCGAGAGCGAGCTGTTCGGCCACGTCCGCGGCGCCTTCACCGGCGCGGTCCGGGATACGACCGGCAAGGTGGCGCTGGCCGAGGGGGGCACACTGTTTCTGGACGAGATCGGCGATCTGCCCTCCCCGCTCCAGCCCAAGCTGCTCCGTCTGCTCCAGGAGAGAGAGTACGAGCGGGTCGGCGAAACCCGCACCCGCAGCGCGAACGTCCGCGTGCTCGCCGCCACGAACAAGGACCTCTTGGCGGCCGTCGCCGACGGGCAGTTCCGCGAAGACCTGCTCTACCGGCTCAATGTCATCGAGATCGTGCTGCCGCCGCTCCGCGAGCGGGGTCCGGCCATCCCACATCTCGCCGAGCACCTGCTCGGCTTCTTCGCACGCCAGATGGGCAAGCGGATGTACGGGTTCACCTCGGAGGCGGTGCAAGCGATCGCCAGCCACCCCTGGCCGGGGAATGTCCGCGAGCTGCGCAACGCCATCGAGCGCGCGGTCATCCTGGCGCGCGGCGACCGCATCGGGCCGGCCGATCTGCCGACGCTCGCGGTGGCCGACCGGACCGAGATCCGCATCGGCGACCCCGTGACGCTCGAGGTGGTTGAGGCGGCGCACGTCCGCCGCGTGCTGGCCAGCACCGCCAACCTCGACGAGGCGGCCGACGTGCTGGGCATCGACCGCGCCACGCTTTACCGCAAGCGCAAACAGTACGAGGCTTGAGCTCCGCGGCTCGAGCCGGCAGAACCGCAATGGACTGGTGTACCGGCATGTTGCCCGAGATTCCGTCGCAAATCCGCTGAACCGCCACGGAGTGGCGCGCGACATCAGCTCATCGGAGCCAACTCCAACCTGGCGCCACGGAGGCAGCCCCGATTGCACCGCTCGCCGGCCGGTCGCGCCCCCATGAAGGCCTTGTGCAAAACCGCAGAATCGCTATCCTTCTGCCCCCTTCTCCCATCAACCGTTGCGCGCGGCGCAGCCCCTTTCCGAGCGGGAGGTGACCGATGGCAGGCCGAACCGTGGGCCGAGACGCTTCCAGGATGGGATTTTCCCGCCTGCGCGCCTGCGCGCTGGCCGGGCTACTCGCCACCGGCTGCATGACGCCCACCCAGCCGTACAACCAACGCGGCGTTGCGCTCTTCAAGGCGGGGCAGGTTGACGCGGCGCGGGCCGAATTCCTGCAGGCGACCTACGCCGACCCGTCGGACGCGGACTCGTTCTACAACCTCGGCAGCGTCTGCCACCGTTGCGGGCGATCCGGCGAGGCCGAGTGCGACTACAACCAGTGCCTGGCGCTCGCGCCGAACCACTCCAAGTGCCGGCACGCCCTGGTCGTGCTGCTCCTGGAACAGAACCGGCCGGCCGATGCACGCGCGGCGGCCGAGAACTGGATGAACGCCTCACCGGGCCAACCTGATCCGATCATCGAACTCGCGTGGCTCCAGAAGCAGTCCGGGCACCCGGACGAGGCGCGCGGCCTGCTCCAGCAGGCGATCGCCATCGATCCGCGCCACCCGCGCGCGCTCGCCGAACTCGCTTCGCTCTACGAGAATGCGCAGGAGCCCGACCGCGCGCTCGTCCTGTACCAGCGCGCACTCGGGGCCGACCCGCAGCAACCCGAGCTCGCCCGCCGCATCGCCGACCTGCGTGCGTCGGCCCTCACCCGGCCCGGCGACGGCGGCGCTTCCGACACGCGCCTGGCCGACGGCGATTCCCATGCGCGTCCGACCCACGACCTGCGCTACGAGTTCCGGCGTTAGCTCCCTTTCCCATGCAGCGCTTCCGTGTTTGGACTCCCGCCCCCTCGCCCGCTCATGCATCCGTGGGAGAGGGCGGCGTGCGCGCGCCCTTGCTCCCCTCGCCCCACGCTCGCTCCCCTCATGGGTCAACGGGAACGAGCGTGGGGAGAGGGGCGGGGGTGAGGGGCGCCCGTCACGCAGCCCAGCGCCCCCTCACGCTCGAGACAGCGCCTCCTCACCCAATCCCTCTCCCCCGCATGATCTATTGAGCGCGGGGGCGAGGGGACCGAGTCTGAGGAGTCGTGACCGCCTGACTCCTGCCGCCCGACTCCTGCCGCCCGACAGCGACGGGCGGCCGCCACGCCGCTATACTGAAGGGAACAGTCAAACGCCTCACGATGCACGCCATTCACGAGCGGCTCTGCGCGAACCTGGGATCGGTCCAAGCCCGTATCGACGCCGCCGCGCGCTCGTCCGGGAGGTCTTCGGACTCCATCCGTCTCGTCGCCGTCACCAAACAGGTGGACACGACCACGGCCCAGGCGCTCGTCGGACTGGGCGTGACGGATCTTGGCGAGAGCCGCCCGCAGGAGCTCATGCGCAAGCACGAGGCGCTGCGGGGGGCCATCCGCTGGCATCTGATCGGCCCGCTGCAGCGGAACAAAGCACGTCGCACGCTGCCGCTGACTTGTTTGATCCACTCGGCCGACCGCCCGGACCTGCTCCCGTGGATCGAGCGGCTGGCGCTCGAGCTGGGTCTCGAGCCCGAGGTTCTGCTCGAGATCAACATCAGCGGGGAGGCGGCCAAGCACGGACTGGCAGCGGACGCGGCGGAACGGTTGCTGGGCGACGCCGGCCGGCTCGAGCGGGTCCGTATCCGAGGCCTGATGACCATGGCGCCTTACGACCCGAACCCCGAGCGTGCGCGGCCGGTATTCGCGGCGCTGCGCGAGCTACGGGACCGCGTGCGCCGGCACGCCCCCCCGCGCGCCACACTCGACGAGCTGTCGATGGGCATGTCGGGCGATTTCGAGGTCGCGATCCAGGAGGGGGCGACGATCGTGCGCATCGGCTCGGCACTCTTCGAGGGACTATGATCCAGGTCGTAAGCCATGCCCAGGGGTCCGTTCTGGCGGTCCGCGTCCAGCCCCGCGCGCGCCGCACGCTCATTGTGGGCGAGCACCAGGGAGCGCTGAAAGTGGCCGTCACCGCGGCACCCGAGAAGGGAAAGGCGAACGAGGCGGTCACCCGGGTGCTCGCCGAGGGCCTGGCGCTATCCAGGAGCCGGGTGCGTCTGATCGCGGGAGAAACGGCGCGCGACAAGCGATTCCTGCTGGTCGGCATCGCGGCCCGCGAATTGACCGGCCGCTTGCGCCAGCTGCTGACGGGAGAACGCGCATGACCGCCCAGCCGCCCGGCCCTGCCGTTCCTGGCGACGAGCTGCCGGTGACACCGGCGCCCCGCGTGGCGGGCCGCGTGCGTCCCCCGGGATCCAAGAGCATCACGAACCGCGCGCTGGTGATCGCGGCGCTCGCCGACGGTCGCTCCGTGCTCGAGGGGGCGCTGGACAGCGAAGACTCGCAGGTGATGTTCGAGAGCTGGCGCAGGTTGGGGGTTGCGGTAAGCCACGATTCCGCGCGCCAGGTCATCGATGTCGCCGGGTGCTCGGGCGAGATCACGGCCCCGTGCGCCGAGCTCTGGCTGGCGAATTCCGGCACGAGCATGCGGTTTCTCTGCGCCGCCGCGGCGCTCGGCCACGGCGCATACAGGCTGGACGGATGCGAGCGCATGCGGGCGCGGCCGATCGAGCCGCTGCTCGCCGCCCTACGCTCGTGCGGCGCGGACGCGCGCAGCGAACGCGGCACGGGATGCCCACCCGTTCGCATCCGTGCGAGCGGCCTGAATGGCGGCTCTATACGCATCCGCGGCGCCGAGAGCAGCCAGTTCGCCAGCGCGCTGCTGATGGCGGCGCCCTACGCCCAACAGCCGGTCGAGCTCGAGATCGAAGGGGTTCTGGTGTCCGAGCCGTTTGTGCGCATGACCACCGAGGTCATGCGCGCGTTCGGCGTCGCGGTCGAAGCGGGGCAGGGGGGCCGGTTTCGCGTCCCTACCGGACACTACGCCGGGCGGCACTACGCCATCGAGCCGGACGCGACCGCCGCAAGCTACCTCTGGGCCGCCGCGGCCCTGACCGGCGGGGAGGTCACCGTGGAGGGGCTCGGCACCGACAGCATCCAGGGGGACATGGCGTTCCTCGATCTGCTCGAGCGCATGGGGGCGACGGTGCGGCGCACGCGGGACGCGACCACCGTGCTTGGCGGCGCGCTTCGCGGCGTGGACGCCGACATGCGCGCGATCAGCGACACCGCGCTCACGCTCGCCGTCGTCGCGGCGTTCGCGGACGGCCCCACGCGAATCCGCGGCGTCGCGCACACCCGCGCTCAGGAAACGGATCGCGTGGCCGCGCTCGCTTGCGAACTACGCCGCATGGGGGCCGGCGTCGACGAGCACGAGGACGGCGTCTCGATCCGCCCCGCCCCGCTGCACGGCGCGCGCATCGAGACGTACAACGATCACCGGATCGCCATGAGCTTCGCCCTGGCGGGGCTGCGCGTCCCGGGCATCCGCATCGCAAACCCGGCCTGCACCGCAAAGACATACCCCGGCTTCTTCGACGATCTGCGCGCGCTGACCCGCGGATAGTCCTGCGTCACTCTTGGATGGAGCGGTGAAGGCGTGTCATCCTGAGCGCAGCGAGGCACGAGCGGAGCGAAGGATTCACCGGGTGGGCCTGTGCGCTCAACGACCGCGCGCGCCTGCTCTGTCATCCGGAGCGCAGCGAGGCACGAGCGGAGCGAAGGATCTGGCCCCGGGGTCAGGGCGATCCTTCGCCAGGCCTCAGGATCACAGCCCAGCGAAAGTCGCCGAACCAGAACACTCCCCGCGGCTGTTGACACGTGGCGTAGGGCGGTTTAGATTTTTGCGCGTGCCGGTGGCATTTCCTCGTGTCTGCCGCCGGCCGATCGGGTTCCTACGGTGCGGTTCCGGCTGGGAGACTACACCGCGGAACCCTGTTTTTTTCTCGCGTCCGGTCCAGAGCGTCCGCAGGGAACGAGCCTGGTGGTTTCGGAACCCGGCGAGACGCACGCTAGCACCCGCACTCGCGGTCCTTCTTCGGAGGTCTCCTGCCATGCAGGAACGCATCGCCTACCACGGAATCACGTTCGACGACGTGCTACTTGAGCCGGCATACAGCGAGATCGTGCCGCGCGAGGTCGACACGCGGACCAAGGTCACGCGCAACCTTTCCCTGGGCATTCCCATCGTGTCCGCCCCGATGGATACCGTGACGGAGAGCGAGCTGGCCATCGCGCTCGCCCAGGAGGGGGGGATCGGCATCATCCACAAGAACATGACCGCGGCGGACCAGGCGCGCGAAGTCTACAAGGTGAAGCGGTCCGAGAGCGGCATCATCACCGACCCGATCACGCTGAAGCCGGGCGACACCGTCGAGCAGGCGCGCAAAGTCATGGAGCGGCACAAGATAAGCGGCGTGCCCATCACGAACGAGGACGGTCGCCTGCGCGGTATCCTCACGCGCCGCGACCTGCGGTTCCTCGAATCGAACGACCTTCGCCTCGAAGAAGTTATGACGAAGGACAACCTGGTCACCGCAGGCGAACAAACGACGCTGGAGGAAGCTGAGCGGATTTTAACGAGGAATAAGGTCGAGAAACTTTTGCTGGTTGACGAAGAGAATAGACTGAAGGGCCTTATAACGATCAAGGACATCGACAAGATGCTGCGCTACCCCGGCTCGTGCAAGGACAGCCGGGGTCGGCTGCGCGTCGGCGCGGCGGTCGGGGTGTTCGATTACGACCGCATCGAGGCGCTGCTCGCCGTGGACGCAGACGTCCTGGTCGTCGATTCGGCCCACGGCCACTCGGCCAACGTGATCCGCACCGTCGCGGAGATCAAGCGCCGCTTCAAGGTGGACCTCATCGCCGGCAATGTGGCGACGCAGGAGGGGGCGCGGGACCTGATCGACGCCGGCGCCGACGCGCTGAAGGTCGGCATCGGACCCGGATCGATCTGCACGACGCGGGTCATCTCCGGCGTGGGCGTTCCGCAGCTCACCGCGATCGCCGCGGCGGCGCGGGCGGCGCGGGGCAGCGACGTGCAGATCATCTCCGACGGCGGCATCCGGTACTCGGGCGATGTGACCAAGGCGCTCGCCGCCGGCGCACACGCGGTGATGATCGGCGGCCTCTTCGCCGGTCTCGCCGAAAGTCCCGGCAAGATGATTATCTACAAGGGACGCAGCTTCAAGGCGTACCGCGGCATGGGTTCGCTCGGCGCCATGGTCGAAGGGGGCTCGGGCGAGCGCTACGGACAGAAGGACGCCAAATCGGGCAAGCTCGTCCCGGAAGGGGTCGAGGGGCGAGTGCCGTATAAGGGGCCGCTCGCCGACTTCGTCTACCAGCTCGTCGGCGGCCTCCGCGCGGGCATGGGCTATTGCGGCGCGGCAAACATCGAGGAGCTGCGCACCCGGACCCGGTTCATCCAGGTCACCTCAGCCGGAATGGTGGAGAGCCATCCTCATGACATCGCGATCACGCAGGAATCGCCGAACTACAGCTACAGCGCCGAGCTCACGGATTCGGATAACGGCTAGCCTGGTGCTCGCCGCGGCCGCGGCTGGCCTGCCCCGCTGCGCCCTCGCCCAGGAAACGATTGCCCCCCCCTCTCCCTACCATTCCAACCCTGCCCGTGCCACGGCCCCGCTGGGCCGCGGCACGCAACCCGGCACCGACCGCAACTCGCTCGACCTTTCGCAAATCAAGAGCGCCCGCCTGGAGAGCGAGTCGGGCTTTTTCGACCGGCTCGAGAAGCAGAAGAAGATCGACGACACCAAGACCGCTGTCGACGAAGCGCTGCGCCGACTCGACGCCATGCGCCGCGAGCTGAACCCGGTGGGGATCCACGAGCTGGACGCGGCGCGCGCCGATCTGCCGTTCAACATCGAGCGCGCGCTGGAGCAGTTCGCGGCGACCGCCGACGCGGCCGACCACAAGCTGAACATGGCTCGCACGCTGCTGCGCCGCTACCTGGAGCGACAAACCGCGGAGACGGCCAGGCCGGAAGCCACCGCCGTGGTGACCGAGGTGCGGCGGCTGCTCAAGGGGATGGAACGGGACACCAAGACCCTCAGCGGCGTGTTCACGAGCACCACGGGCGGCCTCGACGCCGCGCGCGCCGCACTCGAGCAGTCTCTGCGATCGATCCGGCCGGGCGATGCCCGGCTGCCGAAGCTGGCCGAGCAGCAAGCGGACCTGAACAACATGGCCGCCGCGATCCAGGACGCGTCCACACAGCTCGCGCGCGCAAACGAGCTGGTCCAGCAAGCGCGCACCCAGTACTTCCCCGATTGCTCCACCGCCGGCGGACCATGCCAGGGAACCGCCCGCGCGCTGGCCGATCAGTCCGGCCCGGCCCTGTCGCTGCTCGACGAAGCCGCGCGCAAGCTAGACGAAATGTTCGAATCGGTCGACAGCTTCCGGCAGGCGCGGCTGCGGGCGACCGCCGACGCCGAAGAGGCCGATGCGCTCGCGCACCCCGAGCTCGCCCAGGTGCGCAGCCTCGAGTCCCGCGCGGCGGCGCTGTTGCGGCAGGCGAGCGAGCAGCTCGATGCGGCACGCCGACTCCTGTCGGGCGACTGCCCGGGCACCGTGCTCCTCTGTGCGCACTGCGGCAAGCCGTTCGCGCGCACCCGAAAGATCATGGACCCGGAAGCGGCCTGCGTCGCCACCCAGGAAATGATCGACCATGCCCAGGAGATAATGGCCGAGGCCCAGCGTGTCAGCGCGCAGATCGTGGAGCCGCTCACACGCGCGCGCGAGGCCGCGGCACAGCCCGGCACCGAGAGCGCGCTGGCAGCGGCCATCGATCAGGCCCTCTCCGAGCTCCGCTCGGCACGGGGTATCGAGGGCGCGACCGAGCTCATCACGCTGGCCTTGAGCCGGGCCAAAGAATTCAAGGAGCAGTCGTTCGAGTTCTACCCGAACGAGCCGTTCCCGCCGGCCGTCGAAGACATGCCGCCTCGTGTCTTCCCGCCCATGGTCGCTACCTATGCGGCACGCGTCACGTGGCATTACCCGGCCTACTTCGAGGACCGGAAGCTCGAACGCTATGGCCAACACTTCGGGGTCTTCCAGCCGGTCGTCTCCTACGGCAAGTTCCTGGCCGATCTCGCACTGGTTCCCTACAATATGTACTTGGACCCGCCGTACGAGATCGAGTACACCCTCGGACTCTACCGGCCGGGCGACTGCGTGCCGAAGCTGCTCTACGTTCCCGAGCCCAACCTGGGCGCCGCGGCGTTCGAGGCCGCGGTGATCTACGGGTTCCTGCAGCTGCCATAGGACGGCCAGTCGGGTCGCGAGACTTACCACGACCCATCCACTTCGTCCCGGCATCATTTCCTGGTCGTTTAACCGCAAGCCGAAGGCGTGCGCGAGCGCCGCACGGCATCCGCGGCCCCTCTTTTCAGCAGTCTCCTGCGGCTTGCGATTAAACGACCGAATGATTCCCGCGCATGGGTGAGTGATTCCCAAGCAACGCCATCCGAAACCCCACTCACCGCCTTCGCCTGGATCCGCTTGACAGCTGCCGCGCGGACCGATAACCTATGACAAATGTCCTAGATATCGGCGCGCGGTATTTGCCGATCACCGCCGCGTGAAACGGGCAACGAGTGCGGCGTGAGCGACACGTACGCCAAGCCTTCGCAGAGCGCACGCCGCTCGCCACGGTTTCTATTTCATGCGGGACTCCTCAGCAGTCAGGCGGAGCAGATGCAGCAAACGGCAGGCGACGGGCTGGGCCGGTCCCTCGAGACGCTGGACCCGAGCGGGCCGCGGCACGTGACGGAGCTGGTCGATACCGTGCTACGCCATGCGCGCGAGGCGGAGGCGAGCGACGTGCACTTTCAGCCCAGCGCCGACGGCATGGAGGTCCGCTGGCGGCTCGACGGCGTGCTGCACCCCGCCGCCCTGCTGCCCGCGGCACTCGCGCCCAACATCGTCGCCCGCCTCAAGGTGCTGGCCGGACTCCTCACCTATCGCAGCGACGTACCGCAGGAGGGCCGCATCCGGGCCCATGCCGGCGATGCGGAGATGCGGGTCAGCACCGTCCCCACGCTCTACGGCGAGAAGGCGGTCGTCCGGCTCTTCATCGGATCCGGCCCGCGGTTGCGCCTGGACGATTTGGGCCTCCCCGCGGAGATCGTCGCGACGCTGCGCCGGCTGCTCGACGAGACGTCCGGTGCGATCCTGCTCACCGGGCCGGCGGGGAGCGGCAAGACCACGACGATCTATGCCTGTCTCCGCGAGCTCGTCGCGCGGGCGGCCGGCGCGCGCAGCATCGTCACGCTCGAGGACCCGATCGAGGCCGAGGTGCGCGGGGCCGCGCAGTCCCAGGTCAACGCGGCGGCGGGCTTCGACTGGGCGACCGGGCTCCGGTCACTCGTGCGGCAGGATCCCGAGGTGATCATGATCGGCGAGATCCGCGACCGCGCCACGGCCGAGATCGCGTTCCAGGCCGCGCTCACCGGCCACCTGCTGCTCAGTACGTTCCACGCCGGCAGCGCCGCCGGCGTGATCAGCCGGCTCTCGGACATGGGCATCGAGCCGTTTCTGCTGCGCAGCACCGTGGCCGCCGTCGTCTGCCAGCGACTGGTGCGCCGCCTCTGCGACTGCGCCGGAGAGTCGAGCGACCCCGACGTGCGGCTCGGTTTGACCGTCGATCGCGTCCGGCTACCGGTCGGTTGCCCACGCTGCCGTGGAACCGGGTACGACGGGCGGATTGTTCTGGCCGAGATGCTCGTGCCGGGACGCGGCGAGCTCGGGCGAGCCATCCTGAGCCGCGGGGATACCACCCACCTCGAATCCCTTGCTGTCCGCGCGGGGATGATCACGCGGTGGGAGCGGGCGAGCGCCGCCGTCCGCGAGGGGCGCACCTCGCCCATCGAGGTGCGACGCGTGCTCGGGTTTTCGGGCGGCGACGCCGCGGTGAGTTGACGATACAGGAGGCGATGCCCTTCATGCCTGGCACCGAACGGCCGAGCGCGCCTGGCGTGTCTCTCGAGCAACTGGTGGCGCTGAACGACGAGCTCCTGGCGCTGGTCGCGACCGGCGTGCCGCTCGATGAGGGCCTGCTCGATCTCGGCCGTGACATGCCGGGACGGCTCGGCGCGCTGAGCACGAGCCTGGGGGAACACCTGAACCGCGGCGCGACGCTGCCACAGGCGCTGGCCGCCGAGGACCTGCGCTTCCCGGCGGCATACCGCGCCGTGGTCGTCGCGGGGCTGCGTGCCGGCCGGCTCCCCGTGGCGCTCGAGGGCTTGGCCGGTTTCGCGCGCGGCCTGGTGGAGCTGCGGCGAGTGACCACGCTCGCGTTCGCCTACCCCTGGACGGTGGTCGTGCTGGCGTACTTGCTGTTCGTGTTCTTTGTCGTGGAGATCGCTCCGCGGTTCCTCGCCGCGTTCGGCTCGTTCCGGCTCGCCCCCGGCAGCCTGCTCACGGCGCTGGCTGCGATCGGGCAGTGGGCCTGGCTCTGGGGCCCGTCCGGCGGCGTGGCTCTGGTGGCTGCGGCCCTTTTCTGGCTACGTGCGGGGCGGTCCGCGGGCCTCGAGGGCGCG
>JBGPMX010000081.1:0-11469 GCA_041487215.1 Planctomycetia bacterium
GGTTCCACGTGGAACCGCCTAGCATCCCCAGGGCCACAAACCCATCCGATCCAAGCTATCCTCTCCGGTTTGCCATCGCCACTGCCGGGGCTAGCGCGGCACGACGCGGTACAGAGTGAGCTCGTAGTTCCCGGCCGTGGGTCTGTGTTCGGAGCTGAGACAGACGCCAGGGAAGTCATCGAGCACAACCGCGGGACTCGGTAGGTAAGCCCGCCGAGCCACTTCTTCGAGACGGTCGCGCGCGTGCTCGAAGCGTTGTCGATCGCGCGGATTGTCGCGCAACATCGGGCTGTCGATCAGGAGGTAGGCGGGGGACCGATCGACTGGCTCGGCTTCGAGCAGTTCGAGCCCGCCTACCGGAAGGAGCCGATCGGTCAGGTAGAAAAGGACGGGGGGGCGGACGAAAGAAAAGACGCGTCCAGTCAGCTCGGGCCGCATGTTCCGGCACGCGGACTCAAGGTTCGTCTCTATCGCCGCGCCTTTCCAGCCGACCGGAACCAGGACGTTTACCGCTACGGCAAGCACCAGGCCGAACGATCCGGCGACCGCCCAGCGGACCCTGTCGCGTCTGCTGGCTGTCGCATTCCCGAGCGCCGCAGCGATGATGGCCCCGCCAGCCACCCATCCGGCGGCGATAAGCGGCAGTGCCAGGCGAGGATACGGTCGGTAGGCCGGAGTGAGCAGGACGAGCGCAACGATCCAGGTGGCTTGCAGGATGCCGGGGAAAGCGTAGCGGCGGGCGATCGGCACCACGGCCAGGATCCCGATCAGCCAGCCAGCCGAATCTCCTGCCAGCGAGGCTGCGAGGGCGGTCGCCCCCACCACGGCCAGGCCGCGTTCCCGAAAACAGCCGGGCCCGATCGCCCAGGCGGCCAGGGCGGCCAGGACCGGGCCCACGCGCCCGAGCCACCCGGTCAGGCACACCTGGTTGGCCACGATCGTCACGAAGTTGTGCGGCCACTCGAAGAGTCCCGTCGTGTAGCCGCGCTGGTGCTGAAGAAGGGCAGCATATCCGAGCGTGGCGTGTACATGCCAGAACCAGGGGAGGTACAGCAGCGCAGCGGTCAGACCGGCGAGGAGCCAGCTGGCGAGCAGCCGAGCGTTCGCGCGCCTCGGTTTCTTGCGGCGGGAGGAGTGGAAGAGGGCGAGCGCCGCCGTGGCGATCACAAACACGAGGAAGCCGTTGTACTTGGTGTTCGCCGCGGCGGCGACGGCGGCTCCCGCGGCCACGGCCCAGCCGCCGCCAGGCGACACGATGCCGCCGGAGCGGTCGGGCTCCGGCCTTTGCGTACCGGATTGCCCACCGTCCACCATCTCAGAGAACATCAGCAGCGACGCGAGCCACCAGAAGGTGAACGTGGCGTCCGTCAGCGCGATCCGCGAGAAGGCGATGTGATACGTGGAACATGCCGCCAGGACCGCGCTGAAGATTGCCGCCGTCGGACCGTACCAGCGACGCGTGATTCCCCAGACGAGCGGAATGGTCGCGGTGCCGACAAGCGCGCTGACGGCCAGGGCAGCCAGGTCGCTCGGGCCCAGCAGCGCGAAGCTCGCCCGCACGCACAGAGGGAAGAGCGGCGGGGCGAACAGCTCCTTGAACGGGTAGCCGATCCCCGCCGCCCAGAGGCAATAGACGCCTTCGTCAAAGTGCGAGAGGCCTACCCGGCCGAGTCCCGCGAAGCGCAGAAACCCGCCCGCCGCCACGGCGGCCAGCAGGGCCCATGCTTCGGAAGCTCGAACGGCGTCACTGCGTTCGGGGGGACCGGTCACCGGTGGCCGTCCTTACCTAGGGGCCCGTCAAAAAATAACTTGCACATTTGACCTACTCATGGAGCCACTACGAGCGACGCACCTGGCTTGATCGGGCGGCGAATCGACACGGTGGGGGCTTGCCCAGAACGAGGTTATCCGAAGCGGGTCCTCATTATAAGGAGAGGCGGCGTCGTCGTTTGAATGCCGCGGCCTGATGCTTTAGAGTGACCGCATGTTCGTGAAGATTTGCGGCATCACGTCGGTCGCGGATGCGCGTATCGTTGCCGCAGCAGGCGCAAACGCGATCGGACTGAACTTCTATCCTGCGAGCCCCCGGTTCGTTGCGCTCGACGCGGCGCGCGATATCGTGCAGACCCTTCCGCCGTTCCTGGATCACGTGGGTGTGTTCGTGAACGCGACGCCCGTCGAAGTGCGTGCCACGGCAGGGCAACTCGGGCTGCGCACGGTCCAGTTGCACGGAGACATCCCCCCCGAGTGGATCGTCGAGCTCGGGGAGTTTTCGGTGATGTGCGCGTTTTCGCTGTCGGAGCAGGCGGGCGACGCGCCGGTGCTCGACTACCTGGACGCCTGCGCGGGGCGGGGCAGGCTGCCCAGCGCGCTCTTGATCGATGCCCAAGTCCCGGGTCTGCACGGCGGGACAGGGCGCTTGGCGCCCTGGTCGATCGCCGGCTCGATCGTCGCGCGCTCGCCGGTGCCGGTCGCGCTCGCCGGCGGATTGACCAGCAAGAACGTGGCCGAGGCGATCCGTGCGGTCCGGCCCTGGGGAGTGGATGTCGCCAGCGGGGTGGAGGTGGCGCCGGGCAGGAAGGAGTCGTACAAAGTGCGGAAGTTCGTCGAGGCGGCTCGCGGCGCGGTGTGATCCTACCATTGACACGTGTGTACGCACGTGATAACGTCATTGATCCGTGTGTCCTACCACCGAGGAGCGAACGGGCATGCTGGGCCGTGATCGCCGGGGGCGTCGCCGCCGCCCTGAGCAAGAACGCGGGCTGCGGCCCCTCTTTCCACCTTTGGGGAGCGGCTGGGAGAGTCGGGCGCTGCGCGTCGCCATGCCCAGCGTCATGTGGCGCACGTTCGAACGCCTGGTCGGCTGCTTCCCGTCCGCCACGGACGCTCGGGCACACGGCGAGGCGCTGAGCTACCTGCTCGAGCGCGAGCGGCGCGCGGCGTCGCTCTGGCTCGATTGGGACCAGGCGAAGCAGACACGCCTTTTGCGCCGCGGATCGCCCACCGTCGCACTCCGTCACCCCTCGGGAGACGCGTAGCTGAATTCGCCGGAATACGCGCACGCCATTCACCGTGCGGGCGGAACCGCAGCTGAATTTCTCCAGAATTCCGGTTTACTGTACCTGCCAAAACCCGCCGCAGCCGATTCGCTCGGCTCCGGCCCAAGGAGAGCTCCTGGTGTCCACCAAGCTGAAGTCCGATGTCAAAGATCCCCGTCTCGCCGCGGACGGGAAGAAGCGCATCCTCTGGGCCGACCGGGACATGCCGGTGCTGTGCACCATCCGCGAGCGATTCGCCCGCGAGCGGCCGCTGGCCGGCCTCAGGATGTCGGCCTGTCTGCATGTGACGGCCGAGACGGCGAACCTGGCGCGAACGCTCCAGAGCGGCGGAGCGGATCTTGTGATCTGCGCGTCCAACCCCCTGAGCACGCAGGATGACGTGGCGGCGAGCCTGGCCGCCGACTTCGGCATCCCTACGTTCGCGATCAAGGGAGAGGACAACGAGACGTACTACCGCCACATCACGTCGGCCATCGAACACGCCCCGCAGGTCACGATGGACGACGGCGCCGACCTGGTGAGCGAGATCCATCAGAAGCATGCCGCTCTCCTGCCGCAGATCCTGGGCAGCTTGGAGGAGACGACCACGGGCGTCATCCGCCTCCGAGCCATGGAGCGGGATGGGGCGCTCAAGCTGCCCGTCATCGCGGTGAACGACGCGCAGACGAAGCACCTCTTCGACAATCGCTACGGGACTGGCCAGAGCACACTGGACGGCATCATCCGCGCGACCGACTTGCTGCTCGCGGGCAAGAAGATCGTGGTGTGCGGCTACGGTTGGTGCGGCAAGGGAGTGGCGGCGCGGGCGCGCGGCATGGGCGGAAACGTGTTCGTCACGGAGGTCAACCCGATCCGCGCGCTCGAGGCGTTGCTGGACGGCTTCGGCGTGCTGCCGCTGGCCGACGCCGCGGCGCAGGGCGACCTGTTCATCACCGTGACCGGTGATATCCACGTCATCCGCGGCGAGCACTTCGCGCGCATGAAGGACGGGGCCATGCTCGCAAACTCCGGCCACTTCAACGTCGAGCTCGATCTGGCGGCGCTCGAGAAGATCGCCAAGACCGTGAACCGCGCGATCAAGGAGAGCGTGGACGAATACATCCTCCAGGACGGCCGGCGGATTTACGTGCTGGGCGAGGGACGCCTCATTAACCTGGCGGCGGCCCACGGGCACCCGGCCAGCGTCATGGACATGAGCTTCGCCACGCAGGCGCTCACGTCCGAGTGGTGTGTGAAGAGCGCCGGCAAGCTCACCGCGCGGGTGTACGACGTGCCGCGCGAGGTTGAGGAGTTCGTGGGCACGCTCAAGCTCAAGACGATGGGCGTCCAGATCGATCACCTCACCGCCGAGCAGGCCAAGTACTTGCAGTCCTGGGAAATGGGAACGTGACTGCACGTGATCCGCGGCGGTGGGAGACATCATGGCTGACGTTCGCGCCTTGCGCGGTTGGCGGTACAACCTGGGTCGGGTCGGCGAGCTGAGTGCGGTGGTGGCTCCGCCGTACGACGTGATCGGCCCGGCTCTTCAGGAAGCGCTCTACGCGCGGCATCCCGCCAATGTCGTCCGCCTGATCCTCGGCAAGCAGGCCGCCCAGGACTCGGAGAGCGACAACCGCTACACGCGTGCGGCGCGCTATCTCCGCGAGTGGAAGGCCGACGGCGTCCTCGCGGAGGATCGCGCGCCGGCACTTTATGTCTGCGCGCAGCAGTACTCGGTCGAGGGGCGCAGCCACACGCGGCGCGGTTTCCTGGCACGCCTGCGCCTCGAGCCGTTCGGGGCAGGCCAGGTCTATCCGCACGAGGAGACGATGCCCGGCCCGAAGGCGGACCGCCTTCGCCTGTTCCACGCCACCGGCATGAACCTGAGCCCGATCTTCGGCATCTATCCTGATTCGGACAGCCAGGTGCAGCAGGCGATCGAAACCGTGGTGCGGGGCCAGCCCGCGATCGAGGCGGCCGATCACCTGGGCGTCGTGACCCGGCTCTGGTTGGTCGAGAGCGACGACGTGGTGAGCCGCGTGCAGGGACTCATGGGGCCGCGGCCGATCTTCATCGCCGACGGCCATCACCGCTACGAGACCGCGCTGCGTTACCGAGACGACCAGCGCGCAGCTGGCAGCGCGAGCGGCGAGCAGGCGCCGGCCAACTTTGTCCTGGCGATGTTCGTCGGCATGAGCGACCCCGGGCTCCTGATCCTGCCCACACACCGGCTCGCCTCCGGCCTGAGCGGCCTGAACGCCGACGCACTACGCGGGGCGCTCGAGGCCGAGTTCGCGACGCAAGAGGTCGGCCAGGGACCGGATGCGTGCCGCGAGGCATGGGAACGCATCGCAGCGGACGGCGGCCAGAACCTGCTCGGGTTCGGCACCGTCGCCGACGGCCGCTGGCAGATCGCGCGGCTGCGCCGCAGCGCCGCAATGGACCGGTTGGTGCCGCAGCACAGCGCCGAGTGGCGCGGGCTGGCCGTGAGCATCCTGCACGAGCTGGTGTTCCAGGAGCTGCTCGCCCCACGCACGAGCGGCCAGCGTCCGGAGCTCCGCTACGTCCACCTGCTCGACGAGGTCCTTGACGCCGCCTCGAACCGCCACTGCGACCTCGCGTGTTTGGTGCCGCCGGCCACCATGCAGCACGTGGAGCGGATTGCGCTGGGCGGCGAACGCATGCCGGCCAAGAGCACCTATTTCTACCCGAAGCTGCTCAGCGGGCTGGTCTTCAACCCGATCGCCTGACCCGCATATCTCACCCGTCGCAGGAAGCCGAGCGCAAGTTTTGAAGTTGCGCTATTTCCGATGTCGCCCCGAAGGGGCAGCAACAAGCCAGCCCAGGGCAACGCCCTGGGTAGACTTGCGACGGCTCGTACAGCAGACCGGGCCCTGGCTCGGGCTCCTCCACCACGAACGGGCCGATCGCACGCCGGACCGCGGTCGCGTCCGGCGTCGTCGCTTCGTCGCGCAGATCGAGCATGTCGAACCCGTCCATGGTCTCGAGCAGGCCCGGTCCGCCGAGTCGCCCGAACAGGCGTTGCAGGGTTGCGCGGCCGGCGCCCAGCCGATGCGCCTCGCGCTCCACCTGATCCATACGCTGCAGGAAACGCCGCTGCCGCTCCGACCGCTCGGCGGCGAAGTAAGCGGCCCGCAACCGCTCGAGCGAGAAGACGGGGAAGAACTTCTTCTCGGCGGGGAGCAGGGGCGGCGCGTCCGACACCAGCACAAGCTCGACCGGGTACACGTGTACCAGCGACATGAGGGCGGCGAAGGCGACCAGGGCGATTGCCGCGCGGCGCGTGAGCGCCTGGGCCGGTGCGGGCCAGGCCGATCGGCCGCTCCACCAGCCGAGCCCGAACAGCACGGCCCCAAGCTGCGGGATGGTGTTATACCACCGCAGCGTTCGCAGGCTCTCGAACGACAGGTAGCCGCGGAACGTGTAGGGGAGCAGAAAGCCCAGCACGATCATCGCCGCCCCGGCACTCTCCAGCGGCGTGATGCCCCCGGCCCCGCGGTACCGCGCGAGCAACCACAGGGCGATCCCGGCCAGCGCCAGCGCCACGCCCTGGAGCGCGGTCGTTTCGGCGACGATGCCCAGATTGCCCAGGCAGAGCGTCTCCGTGATGGCGTGCAGCGTGTGCACCAGCGTTCGGATCGGCTGGAAGGCGTCGGCGACCGTGTGCCCATTCAGCACTTCCGGCGACAGCATCACCCGCCCTTTCCAGCCCAACATGGCGAGCGCTGCGAGCGCGGAAAGCGCGGCGATGAACCCGGCGGCACGCCGGCACCGCGCGCGGCCGTCCGCCCAGAGATAGGCCACCGCGACGGGGCCGGCGATGTATCCCGCCGACCAGCTGCCGGCCGCCGCAACGGCCGCCAGCGCCGCGGCCAGCAACCAGCCCGCCGCACCGTGCCGGCGCCAGTTCTGGAGCATGGCCAGCGTCACCAGGATGCCCAGCCCGGCCCAGAGCGTCTGGCTGGCCGCGTACCACGTTGCCGGCAAAAGCATCAGGGATGTGGTCCCCGCCCCGACCATTGCCGCCAGGCCCAGATCCGTGCGGCCGGTTTCTCGGCGCACGAAGCCGAAAAGCACCCCAAGCGTCACCACGAGCAGCCCGTAGCAGGACGACAGGGCCGCGATGTGCAGGTTCTGCCAGGAGCCGGCCAGGCCAAACAGGACACGCGTCCAGAGCCGAAAAACGGGCACGACGTGCGCGTTGTGCGGCACCCACAGGTTCGCGATGGCGCGGCTCCATGTGCGTGACGCTCCGAAATAATCGAAGTCATCCGCGCGGAGAAAGAACGACCAGAGAGGGTCGGCCATGAGCGAGGCGGGGAGCACGCAGAAAGCGATCGCCAACCCGACGGCGGCGACGCGCCCGGCCGGCCGGCCGAGCGACTCTGCCCAACGACGGCTCGGCTCCACTGCATCCGCTCGCTCGGGCCGCCCCTTGCCGGGATCACGGCGCGCGCCGGGTGGCTCGGAACGAGCGGACCGGGCGTGGCGATCAGCTTCGCCCATTTCACTGCCTCCGCTCGAAGATGCGTACCTGTGGACCCGGCCGCGTAACACACTCGAGCCCCTGGTTCGGCACGTACCAGGCGTCCCCCGCGTCGTACATGACCCGGCTGCTGGGGTCTCCCCAGGGCGCACCCGGATCGAACATCACCCGCTCGTCATACCGCTCACGCAGGCGGCGGACCAGCGCCGGGTCGCAGGGCATTCCCGTCAGCACCACGTAACGCTCATCACTCGACGCCAGCGACTCGGGGCTCGTGACGAGCACCGCCGTCACGTGGCGCCGCATCAGATCCCACCGCGGACTCTCACGGTGCAGCCAGCCGGCCTGCCGCGCCCACCTGTCGATCCGTTCCAGCCACGGGATGTCGTAACGCTGATCGAGCATCGGGTACGCCGCGAGACCGGACGCCTCGATACTGCCGTCGTTGGGGGTGATCGCAACGCCCACGGTCCAGAACGTCTTCGCCGCGTTGCGTTCTTTCCAACGCGCGATCGCCTCGTCCACCGCGGTGTCCAGCGCGCGCGACGCGCGAAGCTCCGCGTGCGCCCGATCGTAAGCGGCCGGCGCCTGCAACCACGGCATCGTGATGTGGGGCGCGATCTTGCCATAGCCCGCCCAGAGGATCCGCGCGTTATCGGGCAGATTCTGTGCGATCCATCGGCCGGCCTCGGCCCGCGTGTCGCTGCGGCGCAGCAGCCGGTCCAGCCGCATGCAGCGCGCAAGATTCGGCAGGGCGACCAGCACCGTCGTCCCCGCGACCAGTAGACAACGAAGCGCGCCGGCGCGCGGCCGACCATGTATCTGCGCCGTGAGCGACGCGGCCGCACCCGACTTTCTGGCCGTTTCTCCCGAGATTCGTGAGCGGGCGGGTGTCACCACGCGCACCAGCGCGACCGCGACCGGACGCATGAGCCAATCCAGCGCGTGCGCCGCGAGCACGCAGGCGACCGGGAGCAGCGGGTCCAGGTAGCGCAGGAAGATGCGCTCGACCGATACCAGCGCCGCGACCGACCACAGCCCGTAGACGAGCAGGGCCGCCGCCGGGCGCTCGCGTACGCGCCGAACCAGCAACATCGCGGCGATGACGGCCAGCCCGCCGATCGGCCAGCCGATCGCCTGGGGAATGTAGTAAAGCACGATGAGCTTGGCATTCTGAACGCTCACGCCGTGCGCGAACGGCTGCCGCTCGGGATTGAACAGGTCGCCGAAGAGCCCGTACCAGGTCTCCATCGGGTCGAGCACCAGGAACGGCTGGGTGACGACGGCCACCACCGCGGCGACGCCGGCATAGGCCAGGAGCGAGCGCAGCGCCTGAGCAGGCTTGATGCGGCGCCACATGAGTTCGCCGAGCAGCACCGTGAGGAACGTGAGGACCACCGTGACCGAGAGCAACTTGGTGGCGAGCGCCAGGCCAGTCCAGAGGCCGGCTCGGGCGGCGCGGAGCCGGCCCGGTTGCGCCAGGCTCGCGAGCGCCGCTGTCGCGAAGAGGGCGAGCGCGACGTCGCTGGTGGCGAAGTGCGCGTCCCGTACGTGCAGGAAGAGCGTGGCCAAGAGCAGGCAGGCGGCGAGCGCGGCGACACGATCGCGCGACGCGCGTCGGGCGAGCTGGTAGGTAGGTACGAGCGTGAGCACGCCCGCCACGGCCGAGATAGCCCGGCCGAGCGCGATCATTGTCCACGGCTCGCAGTGCCAGGCGGCAAGCGCATCGGTCCAGCTCGTCGCCTTGCCCAAGACGAGCGTGAGCCCAAGCATGCCGGCGGCCGCGACCGCGTAAACGTCGTGGTAGAGATGACCCCAGACTGCGTAGTGCGGGTTCGGATCGCCGCCGAGCGCGATGAGGACGCCCGAGCGCAGCAACTCCTCGTCCGGCCGCGCCGTCAGGACCCCCTGCCCGAAGCCCAGGCCGATCGATCGGAGCAGGGCCGCCAGTACCAGGACAGCGAGCGCAAGAACGCGGAGCGAGCCGCGGTAGCGTCGGGTAGAAATGCGGTGCCGCACGCGTTTCATTGTAATCGACTCGCGATGCGTTAGAATCTCCAGCGGCCCGGTTTCCCTGCGAGCGAACCCCGGCGTGGAACCCGTCCAGCGCAGCATCGAACAGAACCGAGCGCGGTTCGTCGCGCAGCTCAAGGACTGGCTGCGCATCCCGAGCGTCAGCGCCGACTCGCGTCATAAGCAGGACGTCGCGCGTGCCGCCGAGTTCGTGGCCGATGACCTCCGGCGCGCCGGCCTCGGCGTGGAGACCATCGCCACGCCCGGCCACCCCATCATTTACGCCGAGTGGTGCGGCGCGCCGGGCAAGCCGACGGCGCTCGTCTACGGGCACTACGACGTGCAGCCCCCCGACCCCCTCGACCAGTGGAAGAGCGGGCCGTTCGACCCCACCGAGCGGGACGGCAACCTTTACGCGCGAGGCGCCACCGACGACAAGGGGCAGCTCTATACGCATGTCAAGTCGGTCGAGGCATGGCTCAAGACCGAAGGACGCCTGCCGGTCAACGTGAAGTTCTTGATCGAGGGGGAGGAGGAGGTCGGCAGCGTCAATCTCGAAGCCTTCGTGCGGTCGAACCACGACCGGCTGCGCGCGGAAAACGTCGTGATCAGCGACACGGGGCAATTTGCGCCCGGCGTTCCGGCGATCACCTACGGGCTCAAGGGGCTGGCCTACTTCGAGATTCTCCTGAGCGGTCCCAAGCAGGACCTGCACTCGGGCATGTTCGGCGGAGCGGTGGCGAATCCGGCGAACAACCTGGCGGCGATTCTGGCCGCGCTCAACGACGCCTCGGGCCGCGTGCAGCTGCCCGGCTTCTACGACGACGTGGTGCCGCTGGCCGACTGGGAGCGCCGCGAGTTCGCGGCGCTGCCGTTCGACGAGGCGGAGTTCCGGCGCTTTGTCGGGCTGGACGAGCTCCGGGGCGAGCAGGGCTACACGACGCTCGAGCGCAAGTGGGCGCGGCCGACCTGCGACGTCAACGGGCTGACCAGCGGCTACCAGGGGGAGGGGGCCAAAACGATCATCCCGGCCCGCGCAAGCGCCAAGGTCAGCTTCCGTCTGGTGCCGCAGCAGGATCCGTCGCAGGTCGTCCGATCCTTCCACGCCTTCGTCCGGAGTCGCCTGTGGCCCGGCATCCGGGTCGAAATCCGCGAGTACGGCGCGTCTCCCGCGGTCGTCGTGCCGGTCGATAGCCCGGGCGTTCAGGCGGCCGTGCGCGCGATCGAGGCGGGGTTCGGACGCAAGCCGGTGTTCATCCGCGAGGGGGGCTCGATCCCGGTGGTCGGGACGTTCAAGCGCGAGCTCGGTGTCGACACCCTGCTCTTGGGCTGGGGGCAGAACGACGACAACCTGCACGCGCCGAACGAGAAGCTTTCGCTGGATGATTTCCAGCGCGGCATCCTCTCGAGCGCCCACCTCTGGCAGGAGCTCGCCCGCCCCGCGTCGTAGCCGCACCCGCATTCCTATGTCCGAGACATGCGTTTTTGTGTTCCGGCGTGGCTGCCTTGCTCGGTAGCGTGCGGACATGGGAAGAGCGCCGCGAGCCGTGGGTGTAGAAAGTCTCGCCTTGCTCATCCCAAAAATATTCTCGCGTGCGACACGGCCACGGCAGCCAGAACCAAGGACATCGCCAAGACGATCGCGATCACGGGCCGACGCCGGAGAGCACCTGCCAAGGTCTAACGCTCACGCTAACCGGGGCGTGCGGTAAGAGGACAAAAAGCTCGGGAAAACCAAAAACCTCAAACGAAGCGACAGACCTCCGCAGACGTAACGGTTCACACCCCGGGATAGGTTTGGCGGCAAATTGGTCTTCGCGCAGATCGCGAAACTTGCGACATGTTCGCTATGTCGCAGTCGCGCCCGCCGATTACATCCGAACAAATCGCCGCCTTGCCGCCGGAATTCCA
>JBGPMX010000082.1:0-11453 GCA_041487215.1 Planctomycetia bacterium
AGCGGGCCGGAGCGTGGTGCGGCTTCGAGTTTCCAGATGCTCGAGAGCTTGAGTGTCTTGTAGCCGGAAGCGTCCTTGCCGCAGTTTCGCGCGCATCCTTGCGAGCGACGACGGGAGCTCATTGCCGCTCCCCTCGACCCCTTGCTAGCCTCCCTCTGTTCGCTTGAGAACCGAGCGGCATCGGTCAGGATCACTCGCTCGCCTGCCGCGTGGATGCTAAACGACTTGCCGCCCACCTGACCGGAAGGATAGAAGGGGCGCTTGGGCACCCCGATGCGCGCGAGCTCCAGGGTGTTCTGGGCCACGTGGGCCTGGATCGCCTGAAACACTCCCGAGGCTGCCGCAAAGAAGCGATGGGCCGGGACCAGACCGTCGATCCCCTGAGGAAGGTGAAGGAGTCGGAAGCGTGGCAAGCCTCCTCTTGCATGCAGCGGTGCTGCTGCTCGCGGCTGCCCCCGGCGGGGCCGCCGACAGCCCGTATGTCGCGTGGTCGCACGGCCCGCCCAGCGACCCTTCTTTCTTCCCGATCGCCGTCTGGCTGCAAAGTCCCGCCAACGCGGCCGCCTACCGCCGCGCGGGGGTGAACACCTACGTGGGCCTGTGGAAAGGCCCGACCGCCGAACAGCTCGACCAGCTCAAGGCCGCCGGGATGAAGGTCATCTGCGATCAGAACGCCCTGGCGCTCGAGCGCACCGCTGACGACACCATCATCGGCTGGATGCACGGGGACGAGCCGGACAACGCGCAGCCGGCGCGCTCCGGCGGGTACGGACCGCCCATCGCGCCCGAGACCATCGTGGAGCGCTACCGCAAAATGCACGCGGCCGATCCCGCGCGGCCCATCCTGCTCAACCTGGGGCAGGGGGTGGCGTGGGACGAGTACTACGGTCGCGGCGTGCGCAGCCGCCACCCCGAGGACTACGCGGAATACCTTAAGGGGTGCGACATCGCGTCGTTTGATATTTACCCGGTGGTCCACGACAGGCCGCAGATCGCCGGCAATCTCTGGTACGTCGCGCGGGGGGTCGAGCGGCTACGCCGCTGGTCGGCGGGGAAAAAGATCGTCTGGAACTGCATCGAGGCGTCGCGCATCAGCAACAGCGACGTCAAGCCCTCCGCCTACCAGATCCGATCCGAGGTCTGGATGTCGCTCATCCACGGTTCCACGGGAATCATCTACTTCGTGCACCAGTTCAAACCGAGCTTCGTGGAGGCGTCGCTGCTGCGTGATCCCGAGCTGCTCGAGGGGGTGACGGAGATCAACCGCCAGATCCACGAGCTCGCAGCGGTGCTGAACAGCCCGACGCTGGAGAACGTCGTCGAGGTCACCGCATTGGACCCCGAGGCGCCGGTGGCGGCGATCGTGAAGCAACAGGCGGGAGCGACGTACGTCTTCGCGGTCGCCATGCGCGACAGAGCATCGCGTGCCCGGCTCACGCTGCGCGTCGGACCGCGCACGGCGGACGGCGACGTCATCGGCGAGGGGCGGACCGTCCCGGTGCGCGGCGGCCGGTTCGAGGACGATTTCAAACCGTACGAAGTGCACCTCTACCGCCTGCCATGACGCCCGCCGCGGCCGTGGCCGACGCCGGCGGGCACTGGACTTGCGATCTCCCCGACCCAACAATTGGGGGTAATGAAGCGGCTCTTCTTCTTCCTGATCGCGATCGCCCTGGTCGGCGCCGGCTTCGCCTGGTACCTCCGGACCAGCGACCGCGGCACGGCATGGCCGGGAAACCTGCTGGGCACTGCGCGGAATGCCTTTCGCACTGTGGCCGTCGAACGTGGGGACGTGCTCGCCACGATCAGCGCCACCGGGACCGTCGAGCCGGAAGAGGTGGTGGACGTCGGCGCCCAGGTGGCCGGCATGATCCGGACCTTCGGGCGAGACCCGCAGCACCCGGATAAAGCGATCGACTACGGCTCCGCGGTCGATGAGGGGACAGTGCTGGCCAAGATCGATGACGCACTCTACAAGGCTCAGGTCCAGCAGGCCGAGGCCAACCTGCGGAGGGCCGAAGCGGAATCGCTCCAGGCGCGCACCAAGCTGAATCTGAGTCAGCGCGATTGGGACCGCATCCAGTCGCTGCACGAAAGACACGCGGCGTCCGACGCGGACTACGACACCGCCCGAGCGAACCTCGAGACCGCCAAGTCCGCCATGGCCGGCGCCGAAGCCGCGGTGGCGCAGGCGCGGGCGAGCCTGGATCTCGCCGAGACGAATCTCGCGTACACGGTCATCCAATCGCCGGTGCGAGGCGTTATCATCGACCGTCGCGTGAACGTGGGCCAGACGGTTGTGGCCAGCCTCAACGCCCCCAGCCTTTTCCTCATCGCCAAGGACCTCAAGCGGATGCAGGTGTGGGCATCGGTCAACGAAGCGGACGTGGGGCACATCCGCCCGCGGCGGCCGGACCAGCCTGGTCAGCCAGTGCGATTCACGGTCGACGCGTTTCCGGACGAGACGTTCCAGGGCGAGGTGGCCCAGATCCGCCTGAACGCCACCATGACCCAGAACGTGGTCACCTACACCGTCGTGGTCGACACCGACAACTCGAGCGGCAAGCTCTTGCCCTACCTGACCGCGAACTTGCAGTTTCGGGTTGACGAGCGTCATGATGTCTTGCGGGTTCCGAACGCCGCGTTGCGCTGGCGCCCGCAGCCGGCAGAGCTGGCGGCGGACCAGCGCGCCGGCTTCGCCAAGCAGGGGGTTCGCCGGGAAGACTCCGGGGCCGACACGGTGGCTCCCGGAGAGAAGGGCAACCACCAGAACCGCGGCACGCTCTGGAGCGAGGAGAACGGCTTCGTGAGGCCCATCCTGGTGGAGACCGGTATCAGCGATGGCGCCATGACCGAGATCGTTCGCGGCCAGGTCGGCGAGGGAACGCTGGTCGTGGTCGGCGAGGCGATGCAAGACCGCGGCGAGGGGACAACCAACCCATTCACACCGAAGGTGTTCGGGGGCCGCAGGCCCCCGCAGTAAGCCCGGCAGGCCCGGCTTGCGCGGCGACCGCATGGCGTGCAATCTCCCGGACGATTCCTTCCGTTGGCACTCATGTCTCAGCATCTTCTATCGACCGTGGTTCCTGCCCGCAACGGCTCGCCGCCCAAGCCGAGCGGCGCGGCGGCCTCGGCTCGCCCGAGCCACGACGGCGTGCTCATCCGCCTCGAGAACATCGACAAGACGTATCACCTGGGCCAGGTGGACGTCCCGGTGTTGCGCGGCGTCTCGCTGGAGATTCGGCGGGGCGAGATGGTGGCGCTGATGGGAGTCTCCGGGTCGGGCAAGACGACCCTCATGAACATTCTGGGCTGCCTGGACCGGCCCGATTCGGGCCACTACTGGCTGGATGACCAGGAGCTCTCGCGGCTCTCGGGGGACAAGCGGGCGCAAGTGCGTAACGCGAAGATCGGCTTCGTGTTCCAGAGCTTCAACCTGCTGCCTCGCGCCAGCGCCATCGACAACGTCACCATGCCCCTCGAGTACACCGCGCGGAAACTGACCGACCGCGTCGCCCGAGAGCGCGCCGAGTCCCTGCTGGGTCGGGTCGGGCTTGCCGAGCGGCTCGACCACGAGCCCACGCAGATGTCGGGGGGCCAACAGCAGCGGGTGGCCATCGCGCGCGCCCTCGTGAACCATCCGCCGATCCTGCTGGCCGACGAACCCACCGGAAACCTCGACTCGCGCACCAGCGAGGAGATCCTCCGGATGTTTCAGGAGCTGAACGACGAGGGGATCACGATCATCCTCGTCACGCACGACGCCGAAGTGGCCAGCCACGCGCGGCGGATCATCCGGATCCGGGACGGGCGTATCGAGCATGATGGCACGGGCGCGGCCGCGGCCGTCCCGCTCGCCGCGGCCACGCCCCGGCCGGCCGCATCCTCGCTGGAACCGGCCGGTCGCGCCGCCCAACCGCCGCTGCCGGCGGTGCACCGGGCCGGCGGACCGCACGTCGTTCCTCGCGTCATTCGCACCGCACTGCGTGCGCTGCGCCGCAACAAGATGCGCTCCGCCCTGACCACGCTCGGCATCGTGATCGGCGTGGCGGCCGTCATCGCGATGATGGAGATCGGCGAGGGATCCAAGAAGGCGGTGCAGCAGACGATCGCCACGATGGGGGCGAACAACCTCCTGATCCAGCCTGGCGCGGCGTCGAGCGGCGGGGTCACGTTCGGGTTCGGCAGCGTGCTGACCCTCAGGCCCGATGACGCGGAAGAGGTCGCCCGGCAATGCCCGGCCGTGGCGCAGGTCGCTCCCATCGTGCGCGTGCGCACGCAGGTCGTGTACGCGAACCGCAACTGGGTGCCGCTCTATATCTACGGCACGACCCCTTCTTATCTCGAGGTCCGGGATTGGCGCGACCTCGAGGAGGGAGAGCCTTTTTTGGATCGCGATGTGCGGAACGGCAGCAAGGTCTGCCTGGTCGGGCAGACGCTGGTTCGGGAGCTGTTCCAGAACGACTCGCCGCTGGGCAAGGAGATCCGCATCCAGAACGTGTCGTTCCGAGTGGTGGGAGTACTGCGCCGCAAGGGAGCCAACATGATGGGGCTGGACCAGGACGACATCGTGCTCGCGCCCTGGACGACCATCAAATACCGCGTGAGCGGCACGAGCGTCGCCAATGCCAACCAGAGTAGCACGGGGCAGCCGGGAGCGGGGCAGGCGGTGAACAGCCTCACGCAGCTCTACCCGGGCTCGCAGCCTCTATACCCCGTGCCGTCACCCACGCAGGCGGCCGACAGGCCGCAGCCCGTGCGATTCACCAACGTGGATCAGATCCTGGTCAAGGCCGTATCGACGCCGGCGATACCGCTTGCAACGCTTCAGATCAAGACCGTGCTGGGGGAGCGGCACCGCATCCGGGCGGGGCAGCCCGAGGACTTTAACATCCGGGACATGGCGGAGATGACCAAGGCCCTCGCTTCGACGTCCGACCTGATGAGCGGGCTGTTGCTTGCCGTCGCGCTGATCTCGCTGGTCGTCGGCGGGGTCGGCATCATGAACATCATGCTCGTGTCCGTCACCGAACGAACGCGCGAGATCGGGCTGCGCATGGCGGTCGGGGCGCAGGCACGCAACATCCTGCGGCAGTTCCTGGTGGAAGCGGTGGCGCTGTGCCTCCTGGGCGGCCTGGTCGGGATCGTCGCCGGTCGCGGCTGCTCGCTCATGGTTCGCCTCCTGCTGCATTGGCCCACCGAGAGCTCGCTCCCCGCGGTGATCGCCGCGGTCGGCGTCTCCGCAGCGGTCGGCATTGTCTTCGGCTACTACCCGGCCTGGAAGGCGTCACGCCTCGACCCCATCGAGGCGTTGCGGTATGAGTGAATCGGGGTGGAGCGTCGCTCTCCGCCGGCCGGGTTAGCGGCGCGAGGCGAGGTACGTCACCAGGTCGCGCAGCTCCTGGTCGGTCAGCGGGTCGGCAAGCCCATCGGGCATGATCGAGGCCGGCAGGGGCCGGCTATCCCGCACGTCGCGTGTGTTGACCTTGAACAGCTCCCCCTTCGTGTCGAGATAGGTGTATTCATCGAGCTCGGTCCGGACGAGCATGCCGGTGTGCACGGTTCCATCACTCATTTCAATGAGCCAGGTCTGGTAGTGCGGGGCGACGAGGTTGCTTGGTTGAAGAATGGACTCGACGATGTGCCGCCGCTCGGTTCGTCCGATGCCGCTCAGGTCCGGCCCGACGTCGCGGCCGCGTCCCTCGCAGCGGTGGCAGCGGGAACACGCGGAGAGCTTGGGATGGAAGAAGATCCGCCGCCCGGCGGCCGGATCACACGCACCCTCGAGCCGTTCCAGCCAGGCGTCGATGTCGCGCGGCGCAGGCCGTTCGCCCCGGAACGGCTTGCCGAGCACGCGGGCGACGAGCGGCGCCGCGTCGGGCTCACGCTCGGCCAGGCGTTCCAGCCGCGCGCGCTGGGCCGGGTCAAGCCGGTTGCCGATCAGGGCCCGCAGCGATTCGTCGCGTAGCGTAGCGTCGCCGCCTTCCGCGAATTGCAGGAGCTCATCGTCGAACGGCGGAGAGTGCTCGGCGATCCCGAGAATTGCCTGGCCACGTACCGCCGCATCGAGCTCGGTGTCCCGTGCCGCGCGGCGCAGAATATCGATGCGGCCGGCGCCGGGGTGCTCGCAGAGTGCTCGGGCCGCCTCGAGGCGAATCGCGGCATCATCGCTGTGCAACAGCCGGCCGAGCAGCTCCGGCGTGAGCCGGGGGTGTGTCACCGGAGCGAGCTCGAGGGCCATGGCGCGCAGAGCGGGTGGGGTTTGCTCGTCCGCGAGCTGATCCATGAAATGCTCGGCCAGCTTCGCCTCGCTCACTTCCCGGTCGTCCACGCGCGCCAGCGCCGTCGCGTAGGCCCAGTACATGCGGGAGTTGAGCCGGCGGTCCTCGAGCGCCCGGACCAGGAACGGGCGGTGCGCGGCGAGCTTCTGATCGGCGATCCATTTGGCGGCCAGGAACTGTACGTCCTCGTCGCTGTCCGCCAGAAAGCCAGCCACCCGCCCGGCTGCGTCGCTCGGGTCCGAGCCGCGCAGCGCAAGCAGGAGTCCGATGCGACCACGCGGATCCGCCTGGTACTCTGCCGGCATAAGTGTGAGCAACGAGGGACTGCGTGCCAGCTGGTGCACGGCGGCGCTGCGCAAAAACGGATCCGGGTCAGTAAGCAACGGGAGCAGCCCGGGTAGGTCGGCGGGCTGGTCGAGCGAGGCCATGGCTTCAAGGCGAACTGGGGCCGGCTGCCTGGCATCGAGGAACTCGCGGGCGTCCTGGCCGCGGGCCGCGAGCGCGCGCACCGCCATCATGCGCAGAGCGGTGACCGGATCATCGCGGACAATCGCCCGGAGATCTGTCGAGCGGTCGCCGGCATCGATCAGGGCGGTCAGGCAGGCGGCGCGCACGCGTTCGCTGGGGCTCGCCAGCTGCGCGCGCAAAACGTCGCGTCCCGCGTCCGTCCTGGCCAGGTTGCGCGCGGCTGTCTCGCGGAGCGGGCGGTGGCTGCTCTCGAGCGCTCGCCGCGGATCGCTCGTCCGTTCCCGCTTCCCCGGTTCGGCGGAGCGGATGTGCCAGATCGCGCCGTGGCGGTGCAGCTTGTACTCGCTCAGGACCCAGTCGCTGACGAAGAGCGATCCGTCCGGCGCCACGGCGAGACCCACGGGGTGAAAATCGTTGCCCCCCTGGAGGAACGGCTGGCGTTCCGACTTGTAGGAAGCGCCGCGTTCCGCCAGTTGGTAGCGCTCCACGCGATGGTCCGCCCAGGCCGTAACCAGCAGGTTCCCGAGATATTCGCTCGGCAGACCGTCGGACTCGTAGCTGAGCACTTCACAGGGCGCTTCCCCGGTGCCGCAAACCATCGGCAGGGTGCCGGGCAGCTCGCCGTTCCATGCCTGAAAGGGATGACGGCCCGAGCGGCCGTATCGGAACTGAAAGCCGTAATCGCCCCCCTCGACCACGTGCACCATCCGGCAGGGGGGCATGGCATCCGGGTCGTTGTCCACGGCAAACATTCGTCCGAAGACGTCGCGGCACAGCCCGAACGGGTTCCAGAACCCGGTGGCGATGCGGCGCAGGTTTCTGCCGTCCGCCGTGCACCAGAAGACGTTGCCGCCTTCTCCTTCATCGGCGATGGTCGTGCCGTCCGCCCCGGTGAGCCGGTAGCTCGCGCCCAGGTTCTCTCCCATGCCGAAGTAGAGATCGCCCCGTGAGTCGAAGGCGAGGCCCGAGAGTCCGTTGTGCGGGTAGTCCCCCTTCGTGTCCAGGAACATGATGCGTTGCTGCTGATCGGCGGTGCCGTCGCCATCGCTGTCGCGCAGCCGCAGGATTTCTCGGCGCGTGGCGAGATAAACGGAGCCGTCCGGACGCGTGGCGATGTCCATGGTCGCGTCGGTTCCCTCGAAGAACGTCGTAAAACGGTCGGCTCTTCCGTCGCCGTCGCTGTCCTCGAGGATCCGCACCCGGTCGTGTTGCGGTCCGTCATAGTCGGGCGGGCGAAAATGCGTGTGGCTCTCGATGACGAGCAGCCTGCCTCGCGCGTCGAAGTCGATGGCGATCGGCTGAACGATGTCCGGCGCCGCGGCGAAGAGCTCGACCCGGAGGCGTGGATCATCGGCGCGCGGAGCGGTGGCTGCGGGCCGCGGTCCATCGGCGTGGATCGACCCACCCGGCCATGCCGCAACCAACAACACCCCGAACCAGATGTGCTTCATGAGAACCATCCGAGGGAAGAAAATCGCGCAGGCCGATGTTATCACTGCGCAGGCTTGCGTGCACGCTACCGGCGCGCGTTGTGGCCACGGCGGTTCGACGGCGGGCGTGAGACGATTCGAACGGAAGGGGGATTAGCCGGTTGCAGGTCGTGGCGCGAGCGACGTGGCGGCTGCCTGCTTCTGGTCAACGAACTGGCCGAGTTGTCTGCCGAGAGCCTGGACGCATTCCAGGAGCGCATCGTTGTCCGGCCGGGTCGGGCGACCGAAGAGCTCGATGACCCCTCCGTCGGGTCCCTCCGTGAGAACGGGAAAGTAAGCGGCGCTGCGCAGCCCGACCTGAATGGCTGCGGACAGACGCGGGGTGGGCTTGGCGATCGCGAGGTCTGGGATAGAGATGCACTCGCGGTGTGCCCAAACGCGGCCGGGCATGTCGGCGGCGGGTGCGAACCTCGCCTGCTGGCTCGCCCGCCGAAAGCCGCTCGGGCGGAAGTTGGATGCCTGCCAGATGTGATGGCACCGCAACACCCCGGCACGCGGGTCCGGCAGCCAGAGAGCAGCCCAGAGCCAGTCGAGCGCCTCGCTGATGGCCCAGAGCAGGGAGTGGCTTGCCTCGGCGAGACTCTCTGATCCCGCGAGCACCCGGCGGACGGCGTCGCGCGCCGCTTGATACTGCTCGGCCCTCTTGCGCTCGGTGATGTCGCGGTACACGGCCATCGTTGCGAGCGGGCGGCCCTGGGGATCGTGGAGCGGCAGGGTGGCGATCTCGCAGACGCCTTCCGTGCCGTCCTTTCGCACGAATCGTGTCTCGCCGGTTCGGCGGTCGGTGCAAGGCCAGCTGGCGATGAGCGATGCCTGGCTGGGACCGTAGAGCATCTCCGCGTTCTGCCCCGTGGCCTCCGCGCAGGCGTAGCCGAAAAGTCGCTCGGCACCGGGATTCCAGCCGACGATCCGGTTCTCGGGGTCCGTAAGGATCGCGGCGTCGGAGATGTTGTCGAGTGTGATTACGGTGCGGCTGGACATGTCGGCGGTCCCCGGAGTGTGTGCCGTTGCGATGCTGCTCGCGTGCCTGTCTGAGCAGCCGTGCTGTCACACCGGCACGCGTGCCTCGCCGGCGTGCTCGCCGGGTTGGTCAACGGACTCGCTCAAGCGGACCAGGTAGTGGCGGAGGCGGATCAAACGCTGAACGCGTGCCTTCAGCTCGAGCCGCTTAACCCCCTTCACGACGAAGTCGTCGGCTCCCAGCTCCAGGGCCCTCACCTGTCCGCGGATTTCGGTCTCCTGGCTGATGACCAGGATGGGGAGTGTGGCAAACCGCGGCTGACTCTTGATGTCCCGGATGAGGTCGTAGCCCGAGATGTCGGGTAGGAGCAGGTCCAGCATGACTACGTCAGGGGTCTCTGCTTCGAGTGCCGCGAGCGCGGATTGCCCGTCGCGGGCCAACCGCGTGCGAAAGCAGGATTGCTCGAGGAAGATTGTCAGGAGTCGGCTCTCCGGCTCGTTGTCTTCGACGAGCAACACGGAGCTCTGGCCGGGGGCGGGTTCGCGGGCCGAGCGGGGCGCGTCGCCGGCCGCACGCGCGGGGCTCGTCCCGGCACTCCCGCCCTTCTCGCGCGCGCGGACGAGATCGCCCAGGGCTTTAATGCGCAGCAAGGAACGGACGCGGGTGCGTAGCTCGAGCGTGTTGACCGGCTTGGTCAGGAAATCATCCGCGCCAGCCTCGAGGCCTTCGGCGAGCACGTTGCAATCGTCCATTGCCGTTACCAGTAGCACCGGGGCGGCCGCCGTTTCCGGACGGGCTTTGAGCTGCCGGGTGAGCGTGATGCCGTTCATGCCCGGCATGTAAACGTCGCTCAGGATGACGTCCGGCGCCCAGCGCTCGGCGTACTCCAACGCGCCGTTCGAGGTCCCGACAACGTGGACCTCGTGGCCGTCGGGCGCGAGTTTGCCCTGGAGCAACCGCCCGCTGGAAGGGTCATCCTCGACCACCAGAACACGGGCCCGGAGCCGGCAATCGCCGCGGGGCATCGCTTGCCGTCCATCCGCCGCGGGGGCCATGGGGCACGCCGCGTCGCGTTCCCCGGCGGCCCCAGCCTGACTCGGCGACGCCGAGCGCGTGGTCGAGCCGGGGGCCGATGCGCCCGAGATGAGCTCAGGCGCCGCCGTGTTCGCCCGCGGTGGCGTGATCAATCGATCGTCTCCAAACACCATGTTCCTTTCCTCCCTCTGGACCCGTCTCCTATGCGGGCACGCCGCTATCCCGGAGAGCGCCTGCCACCGCCTCCAGGAGAGGACGGTAGCTCACGGGCTTGGTGATGTAACACCAGCAACCGGCGTCGAGCATCGACGTCCGATGTTCGTTCATGGCCTGCGCGGTGACAGCGATGATCGGGATGTGCGCGGTTTCCGACGCGGCCTTCAGGCTGCGTGTGATCGTGACCCCATCCAGTTTGGGCAATTGCAGGTCCATGAGGATGAGATGCGGTTGCAGGCTGCGCGCCGCGGCCAGGGCTCGAGGTCCGTCGTCCGCCGTGCACACCCGATATCCGTTTGCCGTGAGCATCTCCGTGAGCAGCCGCGTGTTTCGCTCGTTGTCCTCGGCGATGAGGATGAGCGGCGGGTCCGTGGCGGCAGTCTTTTCGTGCGTCATGGGCGGCTCGCTTCTCTCCGCGCCGGGGATGTTTCTCCAACCCCTTCTTGTTCTTTTAGCTTTCATACAGCCCCGGCACGCCGCTGTGGCCCTGCGCGCGCTGCGGAAATATTGTTCCTCTCGGACCATCGCGCGCCATCCCTAGGGTCAGTCGAACCGGCATAACCCGAACGGCCGTCTCTGCCCCACCCCGTTCGCTTCCGTGTGACGTAAGTTGACGGTTGCGCAGGCTCGACCTATCGTTGCGGCGACCCCCCGGACGTTGCTGCGGGGAGCGCGGAACGAAGGGCAACCCCGCCGGAGGCCGGCGCAACACCGGCCGTTGTCTTTCGAGGAACTTTGCGTGGAAACCACGAAGACGATCGCACTTGCACGGTTCTGGAGCTCGCTGCAGGGTCGGGTGCTCCTCGCTACCGCCTGCTCGGTCCTGCTGGCCCTGGCCGGCGTGTACGTCCTGACCGATCAATGGCTGCGGTCGCAGGAGCTTGACAAGCAGGAGGAGCTCTCTGCGATGGTGCTGCGCACCATCGCCGAGCGGCTCGGCGCCGCCACGGCGGCGGACGACGCCGCTGCGGTAGCGGGATTGGTCCGCGACGCCATCGCATC
>JBGPMX010000083.1:0-11443 GCA_041487215.1 Planctomycetia bacterium
CGTCCTTGGCCAGCTCGCGCTCGGTGCGGCAGATGAGGATGTCGGGCTGGATGCCGATTTGCCGGAGCTGGCCGACGCTGTGCTGCGTGGGCTTGGTCTTGGCCTCGCCGGCCGCCTTGAGGTACGGGACCAGCGTGAGGTGGACGTACAGGCAGTTCTCCTTGCCGACGTCGAGCGAGACTTGGCGGATCGCCTCGAGGAACGGCAGGCCCTCGATGTCCCCCACGGTTCCGCCGATCTCCGTGATCACGACGTCCACGCCCTCGCTCACCAGCGCGCGCACGGCCGCCTTGATCTCGTCGGTCACGTGCGGGATCACCTGGACGGTGCGGCCAAGGTACTCGCCGCGCCGCTCCTTCTCAATCACCGACGAGTAGATCTTGCCGGTCGTGTAGTTGCACTGGCGGGTCAGCGGGGCATTCGTAAACCGTTCGTAGTGGCCGAGGTCCAGATCGGTCTCGGATCCGTCGTCGAGCACGTACACCTCGCCGTGCTGGTACGGGCTCATCGTGCCCGGATCGACGTTGATGTACGGATCGAATTTCTGCATCCGGACGGTCAGCCCGCGCCGCTCGAGCAGCATGCCGATCGACGCCGCGGTCAACCCCTTGCCCAGCGAGCTGACCACGCCGCCCGTCACGAAAATATGCTTCGCCATGATCGTTCCTGAGGGGGGAGAGAGCCTGTTCCGGGCCAAGAGGCGACCCGGTCGCGGCGGTGGCTCTTGGGATCGACCAACCAGGGAGTGACTGGCGATGCTCCCGCATCGGAGCGCGATTATACCGGGGCCCGCGCGGGCGAGTCAAACCGGCACCACACCAGGCCGGAGACGATGAAGAACAGGCACATCATGTTCGTCATGCCCAGCAGGTAATCGAGCATGCCGTGCAGGTAGAAGGCGGCGAGGCCGGCGGCCAGTCCGAGCTCCATCCACCGCAGGGGGCCGCCGGGCGCGCCGCGGACCGCGCGCCAGGCGGCGCGGGCGAGCGCGCCGGAGTAGAACGCGAAGGCAGCGAGGCCGATCGGGCCGAGGTTCACGAGCATCTCGAGGTAGAGGTTGTGCGTGCGGGCGCGCGGATCCCACTCGCCGGCCCCGACGAACTCGCCGTAGAACAGCCGGAAGTTGTCCGCTCCGACGCCCGTCCATGGGTGCCGTCGGATGAGCTGCCAGGCGGCCTTCCAGTACACGGTCCGCTCCGTGGGCCCCGCGACGTTCGGGAAGATCGAGCGACGGTTCACCGCCGTGTGGTGCCGGTTGATGCGGGGGGGGACGCCGCCGTTCACGACGGCGTAGGAGTCCGCGGTGTGCACCGACCACGGCTCGAGCCAGTGCCGCCCGCGCACCGCCACGGCCCAATGCACCTCGTACTGGCCGGGAAACTTCGGTGCTTGAGCCGGCACGTGCACGTCGAGCCAGCCGTCGGGGTGTACCGCGGCGACGACGCTCGTCTCGCTGCGTCGCAGCCGCGGCCCGCGTCGCGCACGCGCCGGCAGGGCGGCCGTGATGCTTTCCGTCCGTTCCGGATCGGCGTAGTTCGAGTTCCGCATCGAGGGGATGAGCCGCCAGGTCTCGATCACCACGGCGGTCACGTCCCCCTGGCGGGGCAGTGCGGGCCGGACGCGGATCGGCACGTCGAGGCTCTGGCGCGTGTCGGCGGTGAGGAACTCGGGCGCCTCGATCGCCGGCTCGTGCGTCTGCCGCGGGCCGAGATCCAGCCGCGTCATGAACGGCCAGAAGGTGGCCACACCCGCCGCGATCCCCGACAGCGCCGCCGCGGGCAGCCCCAGCGACCAGCCGGACCACGCCCGCCGCCCGCTTGGGACGAGGCCCACGAAGGCGAACGGCACGACCCCCAGCACCATAGCGACGAGCGCGGCGCGCGACATCGTCATCACCTGCATGCCGCCCATCACGGCCAGCAGCACACCCGCGGCGACCGCGAGCGCCGTGCGGCGGCGCCAGGCGCCCGCAGGCTGCCCCGCCGCGGCCGCACGCGGCGCACTCTCGCCGCCAGCGCTGCGCAGCCCGATCACCCAGCCGATGCCAATTGGCGCCAGCACGGCAAAGTAGTCGGCGAGCACGTTCGGGTGAGAGAACGTACCCTGCAGCCGGTGAAAATTGCCCAGCTCGGTGCCGATCCAGTGCGGCTCCTCGCGGAACAGGAAGAACAAATTGGCCAGGGCGATGTCGCCGAAGATCTCGGCCAGGCACGCGAGCATCGCGAGCACCGCCCCGCCGGCCAGACAGCCGGCGATGACCGCGCGGCGCCGCGGCGTGCGCGCCAGGTAGCTCACCGCCACCACGAGCCCGGAGGCAATCACCCAGCGGAGCGTGTACTTGAGCGCATTGCCCCGCTCGGCCGGTGCCCAGACGCAGGAGAGGAGCAAGGCCGCGGCCAGCGCCAGGCTCGGAACCAACCCGCGCGTGCTCGCGACGGCGGCCCAATCCCGCCGCAGGGCGACAAGCAGGCCGGTCAGCGCCACCACGACGATCAGGTGGCACTTCAGCGTGGTCAACCCAAGCACCGGGCCGCGCAGGTCGAAAGGAAGCGTGAGGCACAACGCCCCCAGCGCTAGGAAAACGCCGGTATCAAGGCGTCGGAATGATGTGCTGTCGGGCATTCGCCTCTCCGATTACCCCAGAGCGCGACCAGGGAAAGCGCGGTCAGGGCCGTCTCGGTCATGAGCGTGGCCCAGGCCGATCCCGCCACACCGATCCGGGGGATGAGGACCGTGTTCAGCTCGACGTTGATGCAGAACAGCAGAAAGCAGAAGCCGAGGTACTTGCGCTGCAGGTCCTGGGCGATCAGGTAGTGCGTGAGCGCGAAGTTGACCATGACAAGCGGCACGGCACACCCCAGGATGCGCAGCAGCGAAGCCGCCTCGATGAACCGGCCGCCGCACACGACCCGCACGATGGACGCGGGGAAGGTCACGCAGGCCGCGCCGACGATGAGGCCCGCCGCGATCAGGATCGCCACGCCGGTCGCCTGCACCCGCATATTGCCGTCGCGCCGCGACACGACCGGGAACAGCGCGGCCATGAGGATCGCCGGCAGCACCTGCACCATGTCCAGGATCCGCGACGCGGCGCTCGTAAGCCCAATGGCACGGTCGTCCAGGAACAGCCCCATGATCAGGATGCCCGCGCGGAAGTACGCCATGCTCAACACCGCAGCGCCGCCAATCGGCGCAATGCTCTTGAGCAGCTCGAGCCACAGGGCGCGGTCCGCCAGCGGGGCCACCCGGTAGAATTTGAAGAAGACGAGCAGGCTCCCCGCCACCGCCACCACCACGCTGAACACCGCCAGCGTCAGGGCGAACGAGAGCACTCCGCCGCCGCACGCGAGCACCGCCACGGCGCCCCCCAGCGTCAAGGTGGCGTAGGCGCCGGACAGCAGCGTCTCGAACTCCAGCCGCTCGAAGCCGCGGAACACCCGATCGAACAGCTCGATGAAAGTCTGGCCCAAATTCGCAAAGGCCAGCAGCAGAATGAGCGAGCGGTAGACGGGGTCCTGGATGACCAGTGCCGCGACCGCAATCACCGTGAGGATGTAAACGCCGCTGAGCAGCAGCTTCAATCCCAGGGCGGCGGAATACAACCGCTGCGCCTGCTTGCCCCGCCGCGCCACCTCGCGGGTGAGGTAGGTGCTGAGACCGAAATCGGTCAGCTGCGCCAGCAGGATCGTCAGCGTGTGTGCCCAGGCGTACTGCCCCCACCCCTCCTTGCCGAGCGAGCGGGTGGCGACCATGAGCACGGCGAACTTGAGCCCTTTTTCGACCCCCGTAGTGAGGCAATTGAAGGCGAGGTTGCGGCGCACCCGCAACGTGAAGCCCAGCTTGGACAGTGTCGAGGGCAACAAGGAGCCTCCATTCTCCCGGCGCCGCACGTTCGTGCGGATCTGTCACGGCGCATTCGGTTCCGTGGCCGGCCCGCACGCCGGGGGCGGGCGAAGCCGGGCAAGGGGGCAGGATTATAGTGAGCTCGGGATTCTGTTCAAGCCCGATCCCCGCACAAGGGCCGCAGACGCTAGGCGCCCGGCCGGCGTCATCTTCCCCCCCGCTCCTCGTCTCTTCGCGACTGTCACAGCGGGATTGCCGAGCGCGGGGAATCGGCCGCCGTGGCTTGCCCGCTCGCCGGGTGTGATAGACTTCCGATGGCTGGTTGCCAGGCTGCCCATGCGTCCCCGCGCCGCCATCGTCTGCCCACGCCCCGCGTGCCCGCCCGTTCCCGCCGCGAACCGCTCCGGACCGGTCCGGCGGACTTTCAGCGTTCCCGCGCAGCGATGACGCCGCAGAGTACTGGGTCCGTTTGAGGAACGACCCCCCCTGTCCCCCCCTTAGCAAGGGGGGGAAGCGGGGGTATCAGCCAAACTGACCCAGTACCCGCCGCAGAGACGGGCCCTACGGTCGCAACCACGGCTTGCCCGGTAGAGCAGGACTCGATGACGGCCGCCCACGACAACGTGAATCCGCAACTGGCGCCGCCCCGCGCGCGGCCCCGCCCCCTACTCAGAGCCCAGCGCATGCTCATGGATCGCTCACGCCTCAAACTCGACATCCTCGCCCTGATCCTGTTCTTCGCGGCGGTGTTCCTGACCCTCAGCCTCGTCAGCTACCACCCGGCCGACCCGCCCGGCTCGTTCGTCTGGCCCCGCAGCGCCCGCGTGCACAACCTCTGCGGGAGCGTCGGCGCGACCGTCGCCTTCGGCGCGCTGGCCGGGTGCGGCGTCGGCGCCTACGTCATCCTGCTCGGCCTGGTCTCGCTGGACGTGCTTCTGTTCGCGCGGCACCGGGTGAGTGACCGCGCGCTGCGGGGCATCGGCTGGCTGCTCATGCTGGTGAGCACCGCGTCGCTCGCCGACCGGCTCTTCCCGCGTGCCTTCGCCGGGGCCATAGTCGGCAACGGGGGTTACCTGGGCGCATTCGTCACCGGTCTCTCCCAGCGCTATTTTTCCGACGCAGGAACGTACCTGGTCCTGGTGGCGTCACTCGTGTTCGGCGGCTTCCTGACCTGCGACTACGTGCTCGTACGATCGCTCCGGTTCCTGTACCGGGTGGCGCGCTCGGCGGTGGGCAAGCCGATCCGGCTGGCCGCGCGGCGCTCGAGTCGCACGGCCGCGAAGAGCGAGTCGGGCGATGCGACCATCGCGCTCACCGAGCAGTCGGCCGAATCCGCCGCGGCGCCGTCCCCGGAAGAGGACGCGGAATGCCGGCCGTTCGCGCTGCCGCCCATCCGCACCCCGAATGACCCGCGCCCCGAGGAGGAAACCGACGTGGAGGCCGCGGACGATCCGGAGCCGGCGGCGGACGAGGACCAGGAGCCGGGCGACGTTGCCACTCAGCTCGACGCCGCCAGCGACGGCACCGGCGATGAGCCGACGTACGAACTGCCCCCGCTGGACATCCTGGAAGACCCCGAGCCGTTCCCGTACGACGCCCACACCGCGAGCATCCGCGAGAAGGCCACGCTGCTCGAGCAGACGGTCGCCGAGTTCGGCTACAACGTCAAGGTGGTCCAGATCGATACCGGGCCGGTCATCACGCAGTACGAGATCGAGCTCGAGGCGGGGCTGCGCGTCGGCAAGGTGCACGCACTGGCGGACGACCTGGCAATCGGCCTCAAGGCCCCCGCCGTGCGTATCGTGGCGCCCATCCCCGGCAAGGACACGGTCGGCGTCGAGGTGCCGAACGACCAGCGCGCGGCGGTGCGCATCAAGGAGGTGATCCAGGCCGCGGGACGCAAGGCGGCCAAAATGCGCATCCCGCTCTTCCTGGGCAAAGACGTGAAGGGGAACGCGCTGGTCTACGACCTCACGGACATGCCGCACCTGCTCATCGCCGGCCGCACCGGCACGGGCAAGAGCGTGTGCCTGAACTCGATCATCCTGTCCATCCTCATGACGCGCCGGCCTGACGAGGTGAAGATGCTCATGATCGACCCCAAGATGGTCGAGCTCTCGCAGTACCGCCGCATCCCCCACCTGATGCACCCGGTGGTAACCGACATGAAGAAGGCCGAGGCGATGCTGGCGTGGGCGGTGGACAAGATGGAGGAGCGGTACGACATCCTGGCCCGCGCCGGGGTGCGGCACATCGGCACCTACAACCAGCTGGGTGCCGACGAGATCTACGCGCGGCTGAAGCCGGCCGACGACGAGGAGCGTGCCCGCATCCCGACGCACATGCCCTACATCGTCATCCTGGCCGACGAGATGGCGGACCTGATGATGACGGCGCCCAAGGAGGTGGAGGGGCACATCATCCGGCTCGCCCAGAAGTCGCGCGCGGTCGGCATCCACCTCATCGTCGCCACCCAGAAGCCCACGGTGGACGTGATCACCGGCCTGATCAAATCGAACCTGCCGGCGCGCATCGCCTTCCAGGTCTCGAGCCGGTCGGACAGCCGCGTCGTGCTCGACGAGATGGGCGCCGAGAAGCTGCTGGGCCATGGCGACATGCTGTTCCTGCTGCCCGGCACCAGCCACCTCGTCCGCGCGCAGGGCACGTACGCCAGCGACAAGGAGATCAACGGCATCGTGCACTTCCTGGAGAGCTACGAGCCGCAGTACAGCCGCGAGCTGGTGCAGCTGCCCACGGGCGGCGGCGACAAGAAGGGGGCGTCCGGCTCGCTGCGCGACCGTGACGAACTCTACGAGCAGGCGATCGATATCGTGGTGCGCGAGGGACGCGGCTCGGTGTCGCTGCTCCAGCGCGCGATGGGCATCGGCTACGGACGCGCCGCCCGGCTGGTGGACTACATGGCCGAGGACGGCATCGTGGGGGACTACAACGGCAGCCAGGCGCGCGAGGTGCTCTACACGCCCGAGGAGTGGGAGACGCTCAAGCAGGGACAGCCGCAGAAGACGTAAGCGCGTACAGGCGTGCGAGCACGTCTTTCAGCGCCGCTCGACATCCGGCCCGAGCGACAACCGATCGGGGTCCGCCAGCCGATAGATCACCACCGCGTTGACGTCGCGCATCGGCTCGCGCGGGAACCGGGCGACCACGGTGGATCCGGCCAGCAGGCTCTCGAGATACTGTTCGTCCCGCCAGAACGAGGGACGGCGGTCATTCTCCTCGGCGATCAGGTAGCGCGGCCGCTGGCCACGCCGCTCCGCCAGGTACGAGTTGTTCAGCGTGTACCCGGTGCGCTGCGCGTGGAAGCTGGCGATCCCTGAGAGATCGAGCAACACGTCCGACCGGTCGGTGTGGTCGGCGAGCCAGGCCGCCGCGTCCAGGTGCGCCATGCGGTTGCGGTGCAGCGGCCGCACCAGGGCAGGCACACAGAACACGACCATGAGGGCGAGTGAGCCGGCCGCGAGACGCCAGCCGGTCTTCTGCGCCGCGTAGCGCAGGCCGGCCCCGCGGTCGCGCACCAGCCAGCGGATCCCGAGCGCCGCGGCGCACGAAGCCGCCATGAGCCCCGCCGCCGACCAGCAGACGGTGACGAACACGACCGGCAGCATGTGGCGCTGCGAGACATAGCCCGCTTTCCAGGAGAGCCGCGTGAGCAGCACCAGGCTGCTGGACCAGACGAGGCCGGCGAGCCAGCTCGCGGGGCGCCGCCAGGTGTACCAGACCGTCGCCAGCAGGCCCGCGCCGGCGAACACTGCGAACACGTAGCTGGTGGATCGCGTGAATTCCTCCAGGACCGCGGCGAGGGCCACGCCGAGCGGCCGTTCGCCCGCCGCCGCCTCGCCCAGCAGCGCCCGCATCGAGTTCTTGCCCGTCAGCCCGCCCACGAGCAGCCCGTAGGGCACCACGGTGACCAGGGCCAGAGCGGCGAGCGCCGCGACCGCCCAACCGAGTTGCCGACGCGGCCAACGCCAGCGCGGGGACAGTTGCATGCCGGCGACGAACAGAACGATCGCGACGGCCGCCATGAGCCCCTCGGGCCGCGTCAGGTAGGCGAGCCCCGCCGCGGCCAGCGCCGGCACGAGCCAGACGGCCGAGCGTCGCTCGGTGGCGCGGAGCACCAGCCATAGCGCGATGGCGATGAACAGCAGGCAGGTGGAGTCGCTCAGGCAGTCGGTCGCGATCCGCGCCGGTACCGGCATCACGCCGAACAGGGCGGCCGCCCAGAAGCCGACGGTCCGGTTAAAGATGCGCCGGCCGATCGCGCACATCGGCAGGACCAGGAGGATGCTCGAGGCCACCGAGACCAGCTGGCCGGCCAGCTCCCACGCGCGCGGCTCCGCCCAGAAACCGCTCCAGCGCAGCGGCCGGGAAACTCCCAGCAAGAGCAGCGGGAACAGCGGGTGCTGCTCGGAACCCCGCACCGCCCCCCAGAACGATCCCGACTCCATCTGCCGCGCAATCGCGATGAAGCCGTAGCCGTCGCTCGCCACGGCCAGCGTGTGGGCGACGACCCAGCCCTTGACGGCGACGTGCAGCGCGATGAGCAGGACCAGGGCAACCACGTCCGAGCGCGGCGCGAGCACGGTGGGCAGCAATCCGTCGAAGTCGTCGTCCGTGGGCGGAGCGTGGTTCATGCGCTGAGACCCGCCTCTGAGGATCGCCAAGGGGCGGGGATGGTAGTGCGATCGACGGGTTTTGTCAAATCCGCGCCACCGCTACGGTGTCAGTTTGGCTGATACCCCCCCTTCCCCCCCTTGCGAAGGGGGGGACAGGGGGGGGTCGTTCCTCAAACGGACCCACTACCACGCCGCCGCTCGCGTTGACAAGTTTTCGGCAACCTGTTAGAAGCCCGCCCCTCTGGACAGAGATTCCTATCGCCTCGAGCGCCGGCCAACGGAACCCGCGCCCGAGCGGTCTCCCACGTCTAAAGCGCGAACGATGAAGGGTCAGGGACAGAAGCTCGGGCTCTGCTTCTTGGGCAGCGATATGGCCGTGGCGGCCCTCAGCTGGCTGGCCGCATACTGGCTGCGCTTCCCCGCGGAGCTCGGCCCGCCCCCGCCCAACGGCGCACCCCCCTTCGAGTGGTGCCTGCGCGGGCTGCCGCTCATCCTGCTGCTCACGATGCTCAGCTGCCGCATGTCGGGGCTCTACCACCTGCACCGGCTGCGTCGCCTGCGGCAGGAGTTCCCCGGGATCTTGCGCGCCAACGCGATCCTCTTCCTCCTGCTCATCGCCATCACCTTCTACCGCAAGGACCCCTACAAATCGCGGCTCGCGATGGGCATGTTCCTGGTGATCAACATCGTCGGCCTCGCGGCGGCCCGACGCGCGGCGTGGTCCCTGGTGCACTACCTGCGCGGCCGCGGGTTCAATCCCAGCCGGGCCATCATCGTGGGCAGCGGCCGGATGGCGCAGAAGCTGGCCCGGATTCTACGGGCCAACGCCTGGACCGGACTCGAGGTCATCGGCTTCGTCGACGACGGGACGCGCCCGAGCGTGCTCGACATCCCCGTGCTCGGTGGCATCGAACAGCTCAGCGCGATCGCCGAACTCGAGCAGGTCGGCTACGTCTTCGTGGCACTGCCCCTGGCGCGGTTCGGCGATATGCGCACCGTCATGGACCAGCTCGCGGACACGCTGGCCGACGTCCGCCTGGTTCCCGACGTGCCCAACCTGGCCGCGGCGTCACTCAGCGTCTCGGAACTGAGCGGGCTGCCGGTCGTCGGCCTGCGCGAGAACCCGCACAACGGCGTGAACCGCCTGGTGAAACGCGCCATGGATGTCGCGATCGCCGCGACAGCGCTGGTGGTGCTGAGCCCGGTATTCTTGATCATCGCCCTGGCCATCAAGCTGACCAGCCGGGGGCCGGTCTTCTACCGCCAGGACCGCGCGGGTCTGGCGGGCGAGTCATTCCAGATGCTCAAGTTCCGCAGCATGCACGCCGACGCCGAGCACCAGACCGGACCGGTCTGGGCTGCCGAGAACGACCCGCGGCGCACGCGGCTCGGGCAATTCCTCCGCAGCACCAGCCTGGATGAGCTGCCCCAGTTCGTCAACGTCCTCAAAGGAGACATGAGTCTGGTCGGTCCGCGCCCCGAGCGGCCGGTGTTCATCCACAAGTTCCGCGGCACCGTGCCCCATTACATGCTGCGTCACACCGTCAAGGCGGGCATCACCGGCTGGGCGCAGATCCACGGCTGGCGCGGCAACACTTCCCTGCGCAAACGCGTGCAGTACGATCTTTATTACATTGCGCACTGGACCCCTTGGCTCGACCTTCGCATCATGATCCTCACGCTCGTGCGCGGCATGATCAACCGCAACGCGTACTGAGGCGGGGATGGCAAGCCCGAATCCGGGAGCTCCACGTCGCGTGTTTCACACCCGAAAGCCTGAGCCGTGACTGACTTCTACTGGATGCACTCGGTTCTCTGGGGCGTCGCCGGGTTCCTGCTCATCCCGGCGGCCGTGCTCGCCGTCCGTTTCGCGATCATCATCCGCCGCTACACGCCGAACATCCGGCGCATGTTCGAGGAGTCGCCGATCTTCAGCCCGCCGGCCGGCCACCCGCGCGAGGGGGCCGAGGCGGTCGAGTTCCCCACGACGCGCGGCCTGACACTGCGCGGCAGCTACCTGGCCGCCGACCGTGCCCGCCCCAAAGGGCTCGTGGTGTTTTGCCACGAGTTCCGCGCGGATCGCTGGAGCGACTCGGCGTACTGGGAGTTCCTGCGTGACGACGGCTTCGACGTGTTCGCCTTCGACTTCCGCAACCACGGCGCGAGCGACTCGGATGCCACGTACCAGCCGCGTCACTGGGTGACCGAGTTCGAGCTGGACGACCTCCAGGCCGCGCTGGCCTACCTCAAAACCTTGCCGCGCTCGTGCACGCTGCCGGTCGGGCTGTTCGGGATCAGCCGCGGCGGGGGCACGGCCATTGGGGTGGCCGGCCGAGACAGCTCCGTCTCGTGCGCGGTCACCGACGGCGCCTTCCCAACGCACACGACCATGCTCATCTACATGAAGAAGTGGATGAAGATTGTCGTCGGCACCAGCTGGTTTTACGAGAACATGCCGAACTGGTACCTGGCGCTCATCCGCGATTGCGTGCTGGCGCGGGTGGAGCGCGACCAGGGCTGCCGCTTCCCGAGGCTCGAGCCGTTGCTCCGCCGCATCGCGCCTCGGCCGGTGTTCGTGGTCCACGGCGGGCGCGACAGCTACATCCGCCCCGAGATCGCGCGCCAGTTCTTCGAGTACGCACGCCCGCCTCGTGAGCTTTGGATCGTGCAGGGGGCGCGGCACAACGCTTGCCTGGAGCGGGCGGGGGCGGAATACCGCGAACGCGTGCTCGGCTTCTTCCGGCAGCACCTGGCGGGCGAGCCCCCGTGCAGCGCCGCGCTCCGCCGAGAGAGGGGCCTGCCGCAGGAGGCGGTGCGACAGCCGGGCGAACCGAGTGGTGAGTAGTGTCCTGGATCCGGACCCCTCTCCCGCACCCCGCCTTCCCCCCCTTGCGAAGGGGGGACAAGGGGGGTGCCAGCGTCACAAATTGAGGTTCATCCGGCTGGAACGTGCGCGGCGTAGCGAG
>JBGPMX010000084.1:0-11411 GCA_041487215.1 Planctomycetia bacterium
CATGCACCAGGCGCAGCGCTGCAGCAGCATTGCCAGTCGCCTGCTCCAGTTCGCCGATCCCGTACGCTCCACGCGCCGCGCCTGCGCGCCCGACGCCACGATCGACCACGTCATCGGTCTCTTCGGTCCCGCTGCCCGATCGAAAGGGGTGCGCATCGAACGGCTGGTGGAGCCGAAGCTGCCCCCCGTGCCGGTGGATCGAGCCGAGCTCGAACAGGTCCTGGTCAATCTGCTCCAGAACAGCCTGGACGCGTGCGCAAGCGGTGCGGTGATCAGCGTCCGAGCCGCGCATGCCGATGGCGCGCTCGAGATCTTGGTGGCCGATACCGGCTGCGGGATCGCGCGGCAACACCTGGCTCGTGTGTTCGATCCCTTCTACACCACCAAACCCATCGGCCGCGGCACCGGGCTCGGGCTCTCCGTCTGCCTGGGGATCGTTCGGAGCACGGGGGGGACGATCGAGATCCGCAGCGCCGTGCTGCGGGGCACCCAGGTGCGTGTGCGGATCCCGCCCGAGCAGCCCGCGGGCACGCGTGCCTGCCGGACGGCGGCGGACCGGGCGCCGTAGCGGCGCCTTAGCAGCCTGTTGAAAAACCTCTAGCTGAACTCGGGACAGAGAAGAGGAACCGATACTTGACTGCCTGCACAGCGTATGCGCGCGCTTGAGCCGGATGAACCTGAATTCTGGCGAATTCAGCTATCGCCAGAGGTCTTCGGGGTGCGGATATCAGCTTTTCAACAGGCTGTTAGGGGTGTGCCAGCTGGCCGAGCACCTGAGCCACGAGTTCGGAGACGGGGCGGGCCGTATCGAGCTCGATCCGTCGCGCGCCGGCGAGATCGGCCAGTGCGCCGAGCTCCTGTGCCTGGTCGTCGAACAGCTCGGGCCGAGCGTCGGAAATATCCCTGCCCCGTCGCAGCCGCTCGGCGATGCGCGCCATCGCCACCTCGCGGTCGCAGCGGCAGACGATGAAATGGAGTTCTGCACCGTGGTTGCGCGCGACCCGCTCCGCGCTGCGCCGCTGCGCGGCGTCGCGGAAGGTGGCGTCGAGCACGACCGAGCCGCCCTGGGCGAGCAGCTCGGCGGCGTGGCGGAACATCTCGTCGTAGGTCCGTCGCGTGGCGGCGGGGGAGTAGATCCCCTGCCGTGTGCCCGCCGCCGGCTCGCGGTGCCCGGCCAACTCTTGCCGGACCGCATCGCTGCGCAGGAGCTCCAGGCCGAGCAGCGGCGCGAGTGCGTGGGCGGCCGTCGACTTGCCCGTCCCCGCCGTGCCGACCATGACCAGCAGCCTGGGCTTGTAGAACGCGCCGGCGTAGAAGCTGGCCAGTTCCAGGTAGCGCCGGGCGCGGCGCGTGGAGACGACGGCTTGCTCATCGCTTTGCTGGTCGGCTCGCAGCAGGTTCACCTTCGCCCGGATGCACGCGCGATAGGACTTGTAGAACTCGAACAGCCGGTCCGGCACGTCGTCGCCGCTGCGGGCGCGGTAGCCAGCCACCAGCGCGTGAGACAGCTCGGGAACAGCGGCGAAGTCGCACTCCATGGCCAGGAAGGCAAGATCACTGGCGGCGTCGGCCGCGCGTAGCGCGAGCGAGAACTCGACGCAGTCGAACACGACCGGCGGGTCGAGCAGACAGACGTGCTCGGGGCGCAGATCACCATGTCCCTCGCAGGCCCTCGCCTCGCCGAGCCGCCGCTCGAAATCCCGCGCGCTCAGTCGGACGAACTGCAGCTGGCTGGCGCGAATGCGTCGGAACATGGCGCGGGGCAGCCGAGCGGGCGACTCGAGCGTGGACAGGACGTCGCGCACGTTTTCGCCGATCGCCTCGGCGGTCGCGTAGCGGTCGATCGCGGGTCCGCGCGCCGCCCGCGCGTAAAACCCGACCAGCACCGGCAGCAGCCGTTCGATGTCCGACCGGCTGGCCGCGCCACGGCGGATGCGCTCGTCGAGCATCGCTTCCGCCGGCAGCCGCAGCATCTCCACCGCGTGCTCGATCGGCCCCCCTTCTCCGCCGATCCGCATGTGGCCGTCGTCCCCCCGCGTGATGGGCACGACGGCGCGGTATACATGCGGCGCGAGCCGGCTGTTCAGCAGCAACTCGTCCCGGCAAGCGTGCAGACGCTGCTCGAGCGTGCTGTAGTCCAGGAACGAGAAGCGGACGGGCTTCTTGATTTTGTAGACCAAGCGGTCGGTCAGGAAGACCCACGAGATGTGGGTCTCGATCCGATCGACCCGCGTCGGCCGGTCCGGGTACGCTTCCGGCCGCGTGAGATCCCGCAGCAGTTCTTCGCACTCATTCACGGGCAACGCGATGGTCTCTAACTCAGCGCTAGTTGAGGCTCGCCATCCGGACGGTACGCACGTACTTGTGGCAGTTCACGCACGTGGTCGTGAGCTCGACGTACTTGAGCGTCGCGCCGTCCAGGTTGTGGTCCTTGGCCATTTGCACCAGCGCGTTGGCCGAGCGCCGGAACTCGCTACTGTAGATCTTGTACTCCGGCGACGGGAAGACGTGCCACTCGGCCGCCTGGCTGAGCAGGCTGAGGGATTCGGCGTTCTCAGCGATCATGGTGAAGTCTTCGAGCGCCAGGCCTTCGAGCACCTTCTGGGAGCGTTCCAGCTTGCGGTGCATCAGCTCGTGAACCTTGCCGCGGTCCTCCTGGGGGGCCGCTCCACCTGCGAAGCTAACAACTGCGACAACGAGGGCGATCGACGAGCAAACCCAGATCTTCTTCATGACACGTCTCCAGTCGGTGGGTGCGGAATGGGACACCATGCCTTGTTTTGAAGCGCCGAATAGCAAAGGGGGGCCCGTAGTTTCTTCGACCTTCATCCTGTGCCCCAGGTTTCCCGCGGTACGCGCTCGCTTCTGCCGGATGAACCGGTTTTTACGGGCCCTACGCGCTCGGTTCGGCACGCAGGATCTCGGCCCGCTGGCGGGATCGTTCCGCCTCGTGGGAACGGCCAAGTTTCTCGAGCGTCGCCGCGCGCGCTTCCAGAGCAGCGGCGTGGTACGGGTTGCGTGCGAGCACCTGCAGAAACTTCTCGAGCGCCGTCGGGTACGCCTTATCGTCGAAGAGCGACTGGCCCTCGGCGAACAGCAGCTGAATCACGCGTGACTCCTGAAGGAACTGGTCGTCGGCGGACTCGTGGTGCCGCGCCGTCAGAATCGAGCAGGGCAGCTTGTGGATCACGCGTCGGGTGACACTGCCCATGAGGATGTGCGCCAGCCCGGTATGGCCGGTAGAGCCCATCACGATAAGGTCGGCGCCGTCCTCTCTGGCTGCCGCCACGATCTCCTCGTCCGGCACGCCGCGCCGGACTGCCTTGCGCCAACGCACGCCCGAGAACTGCGATGCCTTCAGAAAAAGCTCGAATTCCTGCTGCCAGCGCCGCTCGTGCTCCTGCTGTGCCTCGCGCAACTGCCCGGTCTCCAGGGCCAGCGACAGCCAGCTTGCGGGGGGAATTACGCTCAGCACCGTGAGCGAACCGCCAAAGGTGTGAGCCAGCCGGATGGCGACCAGCAATCCACGCGCCGAAGCCGGGGATTGATCCACGGGACAGAGAATGTTCTGGAAGTGCGCCGCGGGCTCCCCAGGGCGGATCGCCAGAACCGGCGTGGTGGCACGCTGGAGCACGGCCTCCGCGGTCGGTCCCAGATAGGGATGGCTCTCCCCCGACCCCTGGCTGCCCGTCCCGACCAGGATCAGGTCGGCGTCCATCTCTTCGGCCTTGCGCACGATCGTATCGGCCGCTTGCCCCACCAAGATGGATGATTCATCGAGGATCACGCCCTGCTCTTCGAGCTGGGCGGCGACTCTGCGCATCTGGGTCGCGGCATGCTCGCGCTCGAGCTGGGCGAGCATCGGATGCCAGTTCGGGAGCGGCTCGAGAACGTGCAGGATCGTGATCCGCGCGCCGAACGCCCGTGCCAGGTGCACCGCGACCTCGCGCACCGGATCGTTCCCCAGGCGAAAATTGCTGGCGAACAAGACCGATTGCAGCTGTCTCATGGCGAACGCTCGTTGGTGATTCCCGTGCTAAGGGCCCGTCCAAAATAACTTGACCATTGGACCCACTTGAAAGAGAGAATCCGCCGCGTGTCCCACATCGAACCGTGATTGCAGGTGCGATGGCGAGCCGATTATGTCCCCGCGGATTTTCTCTTTCAATGGCGGGCCCCCACCGCTGCAACGGGCAGAAACGGAGCCACTGCGAGGCGTGTTACGGGCGCAGGATTAAGCTCTGTGGTGTCGATTCGCCGCCCGATCAGACCAGCCGCGTCGCTCGCCGTGGCTCCAATAGTAGGTCACATGTGCAAGTTATTTTTGGACGGGCCCCTAATAGGTACTACTGCACATTACGGGCCGCGCGGGTTCGAACCATGGGGTTCTAACCGACCGCGCGATACGCCGGAACGCCGGGGGGCGTGCGTGCCGAACCGCCGTGACGGTACTGTGCCGGCGAGCAGCGCCGGGCGTCCCGATTCGCACACGCCGCACACCGCGCGGCGGCCCGGGTATGGGGTCGTGCCTTTCGGTACTGGGTCAATTTGAGGAACGATCCCCCCTTGTCCCCCCCTTGGCAAGGGTGGGAAGGGGGGGTATCAGCCAAACTGACCCCGTACCTGCCTTTCCCCAACGTTGACACGATAGTTGTTGGAACGTATAAGCAGGACCGTTTTGGGCGCGGGGCCCGGCCCAATGACCCGCGCTCGACCAACCGTCCCGCGCAGGCCGTTCCAGGACGACATCCAGAGAAAGAGAGGGTCTGCCATGAAGAATCTCCGGGCTTTGTCCAGCGCACTTTTCCCCACGCTCGCTATCCTCGCCCTCGTGCCATCGCTCGTACAGGGTGCGGAAACGTATCAGGTGGATCCCATCCACTCCACGCTGATCTTCCAGGCCAAGCACATGGGGACGAGCAACTTTTACGGCCGGTTCAACGACGTCTCGGGCAGCTTCAGGCTCGACGATGCCAATCCCGCGAACGGCGCATTCCAGGTGCAGGTCAAGGCCGAGAGCATCGACACGGGGAACGCCAAGCGCGATCAGCACCTCAAAAGCCCCGATTTCTTCAACAGCAAGCAGTTCCCGCTCATCACGTTCAAGAGCACGCAGGTCAAAAAGGGCGGTGACGGCAGTTACGAGGCGACGGGCGATCTGACCCTGCACGGGGTGACCCGGCCCGTCTCGGTGAGCGTCGCCAAGACGGGGGCGGGCAAGGACCCGCGCGGCCGCCAGATCGCCGGGGTGGAAGCGAAGCTCACGCTCAAGCGCAGCGATTTCGGCATGAGGTTCATGCTGGAAGGGGTGAGCGACGAGGTCCAGATCACGGTGAGCCTCGAGGGAGGCCACTAATATGGTTCATCCGGCGGAAGCGCGCGCGTACCGCGGGAAGCCTGGGGCTGGGCTGATGTTCGAGCTGAATTCGTCAGAATTCAGACTCTGCTGAACTCTGGCGAGTTCAGCTACGACTTCTTCAGCAAGCTGCTGAGCTCGTTGTCGCTCCGAACTTTTCTGGGACGGCGTCACGGGCTGCGGCGGTGGGACGGTTCATGCTGACGCTGCGCGACCTGCTGTGGGGCGTTGCTCTGCCCGCGTTCGCGGCTGCGGCGGTGCTCGGGATGGGGTGGCAGCCGTGGCGGCGCGAGCACCCTGCGGGCACCGGCCTGGTCGCGGTCCCGGTCGCCCTGGCGATCGGTTTCGTGCTCGGGTCGGGAGGCGTCCTCGGCTGGCCCGCCTTGCCACCGCTCGATTCCGTGGAATGGCTCGTGCTCCTTGGGTTTTTCTGGGCCGCGGTCGGCGTCGCCGAGTCGCTGCTGGCGATATCCGGCGTCCGGCTCTGGCTGGAGCGCGCGCTCGTCGCTTCGGTCTCCGCCTGGCTGCTGCTGCGGCCGCTCGTTTCCTACGCCTGGAGCGGCGCTGAAGCCGGGGCGTGGATCGCGGGCCTCACCGGCGCGATGCTGCTGGCATGCGCGGCGCTCGAGCGATGCGACGATCGGTCTCCCGGCGTTTCCAGCGCGGCCGCCGCGCTCATCCTGGCCGCGGCGAGCGGACTGGTTCTGCTGCTCTCGGGCAGCCAGAAGCTCGGCCAGCTCGCGGGGGCTCTGTCCGGAAGCTTGCTCGGGCTTGTGGTCTTCGCCGCTGTGGCGCGTGGGGCGGCGCTGGGCCGCGGCGGCGTTCTGGTTTTTGGGATGCTCTGGTCCGGGCTTCTGATCGCCGGGTATTTCTACGCCGGGCTCACCTGGCTCAACGCCCTGCTGCTCTTCTCGGCTCCCCTGCTCGGCTGCCTGAACGAGTTGCGCGCGCTGAACGGGCTGAACCGCTGGCAGCGTGCCGCGACGCATCTGGCGCTGGTAGCGTTTCCCTGCGGCGTTGCCGTGATGCTCGCCGCGCTGGATTTCGCGCGATCACTGGCGGAATCGACCGAGGGGTACTAGTCCTCCGCACTACCGGACTGGTTCGGCGTGGGTTTCTCGACCCCACCGTGCCTTTGGAGACCCGCGCCGAACGTGGGTCAAGCGGGCCGGTACGCCTGGTCGACCAGGCGATTCAACCGCGCGCCCGCACTCCAGCGTTCCTCAGCGAGCGTTCGCACCTCCGCGCGGAACGGCTCGGCGATGGCCGTGCAGAGCTCGGCGATGGCCGCGGGCACTGGGATGCCGGGAGCCGCCGCGGCTCGTTGACCCGGTGGCTGGTCTGTGGCCAAAAGGGACGAAGCACGCCGCGCGGACAGATCGATCCCTGTCTCCTGCTCCAGCCTGCCGCGGAAGGCCCGAACCAACTCGGCCATCCGCCGCGTGGCGGCCTCGCACTGCTCCGCGATGGGGGCAAGCCGCGCCAGGAGTTCGTCGAAGCCCACTGGCAGCGGGATGCGGTCCAGGAAGTACTGGTCGAAGTGCATGGTGCGGATCGCCTTGTTGTAGATCACGGCGTAGAGGAACCAGTTGATCAGGTCGGCGTGCAAGAGCGCCAGCACGCCGCGGGGGTGAATGCTCGGTTCCCGCACGACCAGGTTGTTCACGGTATCGAGCGTCACCGTGCCGCGTGCGTCGTACGCAGCGATGATGCGGATGTGGGGGACGGGGCGGGTGATGTGCGCGACGATGTTCTGAATGACCAGCTTCTCCGGCTCGAAGGGGGCGAGGTTGAACGTGTTGGGAGGGGCCGAGAGAAAGCCGCTCCGCGAGCGGATGTGCCAGCGTTCGATATCCCTGCCGCCGATCACTGGCGTTTCCCCGCAGGGCGCGAGAAGACGCTGCGCCGCGAGACCGCGGTAGGTCTGGCCGATATCGCCCAGCGTCGCGTCCGAGAACTGCAGCCGGCTCAGGCGCTGCATCTCCACTGCAGCGAGCGCACACGGCAGCGTGTCGAAGCGCCGGGCGAGCAACCACGGCATCGTTCGGCTGCCCTTCCGGCCGTGGTCCGAAGCACGGGCGGACCGATAGCCGGCCGTTGCGGTCTCGGGACCGAAGATCACGATCACCTGCTCGAGCCGCACGTCGCGCCACGCACGGCTCACGTCGGCCAGGTGCTCGATGCGGCGGTGCAGAAACTCCCGTACCCGCCGCCAGGCGAAGCTGTACGTGAGTGCCTTGGGGACGATGAGTCCGACGCGGCCGGCTTCGTGCACGAGTGCCGACGATCGCTCGATGAAGCCCACGGCCGTGTCCGAGTTGTGCCGCATCTGCGGTAGACGCGTGCGGAGCCGCGCCCGCATTCCTGGCGCCAGCCACGCGCCATACGGCGGGTTTCCGACCACCGCGTCAAATCGGGTCGTTCCGAACGGCGCATCGAGCAGTGCGTCGGCGCAGCGCAGGTGCTCGTCGAGCGCGCCAGGCCCGCGCGGCGGCAGCGCCGCGTCCAGGCAAAGGATCGCCCGCGCGATGGCTGCCGCACGCGAATCAAGATCGATGCCGTAGGCACAGCGTTCCAGCACGGCCTGCTGAATGAGCGCGCTATCGGCCCGCCGCATCCGATCGGTCGCCGCCGCCCGCCGCCGTCCGTTGCCACGGCTCGTCGCGCGGAGCTCGGCGACCGTGCGGAGTGCCCGCGGGCGGGGAAGATCGTTCAGGCAATCGATCACGCGCCCGCTGATATAACGTACGGTATCGACCAGGAAGTGGCCGGCTCCCATGGCCGGGTCGAGCACGCGAACGTTCAAGACGCGGTCGAGCCATCCCGCCGCCGCGTGCGATCTGGTTGCGCCGGCCTCGAGCCCGCTGCGCAACAGTCGCAGCCGCTCGTCGAGGATCGGCCCGAGCGTCTGCTCGACAATGTGCCGCACGATGTGCTCGGGGGTGTAGAAGCGCCCGAGCGCCTTGCGGCCCGGCCGGTCGGGCTCCAGAACGAAGGGGCTCGCTTGCGACGCCGACGTGCTCGATCTCCCTCGCGCTCGCTGCCGCAAACGCACGCCGAGCAGCCGCTCGTACAGGGACCCCAGAACCCGTACGTCGAGCGACTCATAGGCGACCGGCACGAGCTGTCCGGTAACGGGATGGGCGTCGCGCGCCAGAGCGTCGATCACGCGCGCCAGTACGCGATCGCTCGGAAGGATGCCGCGGCAGAAGCCGCGAGGTCGGCGATTCGATCGCTGGCTACCGCAGCGCATGCGCCGCTGGCTCTGGGAGTGGCGCCCGAGCTCCCGCGCGGTCCGTGTCGCGACGGATCCGGGCAAAAAGGCTTGCCCCAGGGCGTCGAGGCCGAGCCCGGCGTTCTCGAGAGGAGCCAGGAGTTTGCCGATCGCTCTCGCGAGATCGAAGCGGTCGTCCGCGAAGGCGGTGCGAGCCCGCAACGGAACACGGTTCGGTTGCGTGCCGAGCGCAGCGGCGACGACTGCGCGGAGCCGGTGCAGGCTTGTCCGCCCAGTGCGGCCCGGAATCAGCTGGCGCACGTCGGCGTAGAACAGGACCAGCAGGCGGCAGACGAGGCCGAGCGCGGCATCGAAGGCGTCGTCCAATTCGCGGCGCGTCCTGCGCGGCTCGCACCCCGGCGTCTCGGCGCGGCCTTTGAGAAATTCAGCCGCAAGCCGGGGCATGGCGTCCCGGACGATGCGAGCGATCAGCCGTTCGCCCGGCTCCGCCGTCGTTCCCCTGCCGCGGCGCCGTGGTTGCGCGGCAAGGCGGTGCGGAGCGACTGAAGTCCTAGCGGCTCCTCGAAGTGCGGGCAATCCTTTCCCTCCCAGGCTCGTAGCAGCGCGCCATGAGCGAGCCGCATTCAAGGGGCACGGCTGGGCAACGCCGGCGGGAGCGGCGGCTTACTCGCGCGCGCCGGCCGGCTTGCCCGCGTGGGTCACCCAGATGGGGCTGGACCAGGCGACGTTGTCGTCGCGCTGCTGCACCCGCACGTAGTAGTAGCTCTCGCCCGGTTCGACCCGGCCATCGCGCCACGCCAGACGCGCCTCGGGCTGCGACGGTTCCTGGCTGTAGACGAACTCGTTGTTCTTGATGATCTCGATGCGACGCAGCATGGTTGTACCGTGCACGAGCGCCGTCAGCTCGATGGGCCCGCGCGCCCGGAACGCTTCCCCCATGAGGTGGTCGCCGGCGTCGTCCCTGATGCGCACGTCAAGCAGGATGTTCGCCGACGCGGCGTAGCAGCGGCGCGCCCGGAAGGCGTCGAAGATGCCCGCGCGGGTCGCCGTCTCCACGAGCGGGCAGGCGAGCGAGAGGTGCGTCGAGATGTGATCGCTCGAAGCTTCCACGCCGAGCTTGTACCCTTTGGCCCATGCGTTCCACACGAAGCCGGGGCGAAACCGGTAATTCGCCTGGTTCATCTCCGGCCGCGTCTTGGGCGCATTCGGGTGCTCGGATGAGTACCAGAACCCGGAGTAGAGCTCGACGACCGGTTCGACGGTTGGGTCGTAGTCCGCCCAGTCCTCGCCCATGCCCGATGCCGTGGTGTGCGGAAAATCGATGCCCCCTTCGCGCTTCAGGTGCTCGTAAAGTACGCTGCCGGTCCGAGCCTTCGCCTTCTGCTCGGGCTGCCCGATGGCCAGCGGGCGTACGCCGCGGCGCGGCAGTAGAACGTTGCGGTGGCCGTTTGGGTAGCCGACGCTCCGTTCGTACGAATAGATCGGCAGGAAGCGACCCGGCAGGTGGAACAGATCGGCGTACTTCTGCGTACGCCACCAGGCGCCCATCTCGTCCCCGCCGGTGGCCGAGTGATCGGTGAGGGCGAGGAAGTCCAGGCCCCCGGCGTCCATCGCGTAGCGGTAGCAATCTTCGAGGCTGCCGTCGTTGGCCCCGTCGTATGAAATATCGGTGTGGCGATGCGTATCGCCGCGCAGCACCCGGTACGTCTTCTTGCCCCGCTCGTAGCGGTAGCCGCGCAGCCGTTTGAGGTCCTCGGTCTCTTCGGTTTCGCTGATCGCGGGTTTCAGGGTCGTTTCGGTCCAGAGCTGCATACCGCCCAGCCGCCAGCGGCTGTCGCCTACGACTTTTTCCAGGATACCGTTCGGGCCAAACGGCTCGAGCGCAATGGATGCGGCGGGCACCCCACCGAGCCGCAACCGCGCGAATCGCACGCGCGTCTGTTGCGCGATCACCTGGTCGTAGCTCCACTGATCGGTTGCCCAGGCGAGGACCATCGTGCCATCGCCCGCCGCGGCCAGCCCGGTGCGCATGTCGTTGCGGCCGTTCGAATCGGGCACGTACACCGCGGGGAGCCAATGATCGCCGAGCAGGCAGGTGACATAGAGCTCCCACGTGCTCCAGTTCCATTGGCCGGTTTCCTTGAAACGGCTCGAGCGGTGCCGAAACGCCATCCAGACGCGTCCGGCGCCATCCACGGACAGTGCGGGAAGTTCCACATAACGCTGGAACTCCTGCGGGATCGCATCGTACACGTTGGCCGGCTGCATCAGCTTGCCCGCCGTGTAGCATGCGACTCGTATGCCCCGCGACGAGTAGAGCGTGGTGCCGCGCCCCTTGACGAACCAGCCGGAATCCTTGCCCCAGGCGGGCCCGGCTTCATCCCACGCCAGCCAGATTCGGTCGTCGCGGTCCACCGCGATGGCCGGGTGCGCCTCGAAGTTCGGCGAGTTGGTGATCGGCACGGGGTCGTTCCGCCAGGGCGCGTCCGGCGTGTCCCACTCGTCGGCGTCGATCTGCCGTAAGAAGATGTCGGAGTTGCCGCGGTCGTAGCTATCCCACACCACAAGGACGCGTCCCTGAGCATCGGCGGCCACCGCCGGTTCCCAGTCGTTCGCGGCGGACGTGCTGACGCGCCGCTCGCCGCTCCAACGCTTGCCGTCGAAGCGTTGGATGAAAACGTCGCTCGAGCCGTCGCGGAACCCCATCCAGACCACGTAAAGGTTGCCGGCGGAATCCCGGCAGACGCGGTGGAAGATGTCCGGCCCGGACGCGGTCGTGAGCCGCTCGGGCTCCGACAGCGATTCTCCGTCGAGAAATCG
>JBGPMX010000085.1:0-11352 GCA_041487215.1 Planctomycetia bacterium
ACAAACGCCTTCCCCTGCGGGCTGATGCGGTACACCAGCCCCTCGCCGTCACATCCCGCGTAGAGCGAGCCGTCCTTGCCCAGTGCCAGCGCCAGCATGTGGTTCTGCTTTGCCTGGTAGAAGCTCACGCCCTTGCCGTCCGGCGGGATCTTGAAGATCTCCGCCTTGGTGCCGGTGGCTGCGTAGAGGTTGTTTTGCGGATCGAGCACCAGCCGCCACACGTAGTTCTTGCCCGTCTTGAAGTGCGTGGTCGCCTTGCCGTCTGGGGTGATCCGCAGCACCAGGCCGTTCGGCGCGGTCCCGGCGTAGAGCGATCCGTCGGGTGCCAGAGCGAGCGAGAAAATATGCTGCTCCTCGCTGTCGAAGAACAGCGACGCCTTGCCGTCCGCGGTGATCTTGAAGATCTTCCCCTCCTCGCCCGTCGCCGCGTACAGGTTGCCGTCCTTGTCGGAAACCAGGTCCCACACAAAGGCCGCTTCCAGGTCGCTGAATGGCCGGAGCTCGCGGCTCAACCGGATCTGGGCCCGATCGCTGATCACCGTGTCCTTGGCCTTCCCTTTTTCGAAGTCGGCCGTGGTGTGCTGCCGCCAACTATCCACCTTGCCCGCCCACGCGGTGGCGGCGACGCAGGTGACGACGCATGCCAACGTGGCAACGATGAATCGGTGCATAGAGCACTCCTGGGTCCGCGGGCCTCCGGGAGCGATGGCCTGCGGCGTTATTCGTAGAGCTTCTTATCGCTGACCACCTGGAACTGGAGCGACTGGCTCCCCTGCACGACGAGCGGCGTCGCGGTCTTGGCGACGAGCTCGGTGCGCACGGGGAGTGCGCCGCTGCGACGCCGGCCGGACAGGATCTGGGCCACGCTAAACGGCAGGTTAGGCAGGGCATGGCCCTCGACGGCCACGCCCACCTCGCGGGTCATCACGCGTAGGTAGACGTTGTTGCGCCGCTCGCTTACCTGCAGTTTCAGCACCCGGTACAGCTGATCCAGGTCTTGCGGCTGGAGCAGGTGCGGCTGGTTCCGCAGCTCGGACCGAATCGACGTCGGTGCGTCGCACACGAACGCCTGGTACACACCGGTCGGCATGTTCTCCGGTAGGTCCAGGCTTAACTCGACGGTCTTCGGCGCTCCCTTGTACGGATCGAGCTCGACCTCGGCCACCACCTTGTCTCCCGGCTCGAAGATCTCTGAGTTGAGCCGGACGCGGCGGATATCGGCCGAGTTGCGTCCCTCGCTGATCTCGGTCGTGCAGCGGATCCCCTCGATCTCCACCGCCTCAAACGGGTTCCGGAGCAGGATGTTGAGCAGGTTGGGCACGACGCTGTAGATGGCTGTCGGCGCGAACGCGCCCGAGTATTGGTCGCCGGCGTAGACGTCGCTGATCTTGATCTCGGGCCGGCCTTTCGCCTGGATGGAAGCGTCGAATCGGAGCGTCATCTCGTCGGGCAGATTCCCCTCCGTATCGATGGCCGCGTTCAGCACGGAGAAAACGAGCGACGGGAAGACATCGCGTTCCCGCACGATTTCCACCTTGTAGCTGTGGTCGCGCGCCTGGCCCTGGCGCTTGACCGCCAATTCCATGGGTACCATGCGCGGGCGCTGACCGAGCCGGCCCGCCACGCACGTGCTCACGTCCGTGTCGATCACCCCCACCGTGCGCAGCGGCGAGCCCATCTTGAAGCTCACCGTCTGCCGGGGGTAGATGGTGTGGATGTAGCCCGTCATGAGCGGGAACTCACACTTGCCGGTCGAGAACATCGGGTGGCCGAAGCCGTAGACCCGGTCCCCCTCAATCTGCGTCACCGTGCCGATGCTCGAGAGATTGAAGTCACCGGTCACCATGGCGATGCTCAGGGGCGAACCCGGCTCGAGCGCCGAATCCTTCGACGACTCGAGCACGTCGGCAGGCGCCTCACCCCCCATCACGGGAACCATGTCGAACGGCTCGAGTGCCTGGCCCAGCGTGGACAGGCTCTGCGGCGAGAAGCCGGACGCGACCAGCGGCGTCTTCACGCGGCCGAGGCCGGCGACGGCGGCGAGCGCCGGCTGCGCGCCGTTCGCCGCGAACGGGTGAAACGCACGGTCCCAGATATTGAGGTTCGGCAGCGTGTCGGCCGCTTGCGCCCCCGCCACGTCGGCCCGGTAGTCGTTGCGCAGGTTGCTGGCAAAGCTCACCATCTGCGCGAAGGGCGTGACCCCGGCGATCGGCTCCTTGCCGAACGGCCAGGCGAAGGCAACCGCGCCCAGCAGCTTGCCGTCAATGTAGATAGGGCTGCCGCTCATGCCGGCAATAATGCCAGTGTGCTCCAGCTGGGACCCGCTGAGCCGCACCAGCACCGTGTCCCGCCCCGGGCTCGAGTTCCGCTGCACGCCAAGCACCACCGCGTCGAACTTGACAATCTCGGTCCCGTGCATCACGGTCTTTCCGTAGCCCTTCATCCCCTCCTTGATGTCCTTTACCTCCCAGTAACCGTGCACCGGCGGGTCGTCTCCGGCGCGCGCGGGAAGAGCAGCACGGAACAGGAGGCTGATGCCGACGAGCAGCCCAAGAGCGCGCAGCGTGGCAGCGAGCTGTCTCCCTGGGGTGAGTGGCAAGGCTCGGACCTCCACGTGAGAGGATAAACGGCGTGTGAGAGTTCTCTACTATAGGTGGTGCGGTGGGAGCCTGACAAGCCATTTCAGAGGCCGCCGAGGCCGCGTCCGTCGCTGTCTCCGTGTCCTGTGCATGCAATATAGCTCGCCGGAACACCCGCGCCGCGGATGGCGTGGAGCGGATGCTCCGAGCGTGACGATGGGGGGGAAGGAATCGGCCCGGCGACCGCGCGGCGCTCCCATAAAGCGATCCGAGTCGCGCTGCGGTTTCCCCCAGCGCCATGATTCAAGCGCGCGCCCCGCGGGACGGATTGAAACGTGAAGCGCGAGCGAACGAGCCACTCGTTTGGCGCGGGTCTCCCGACCCCGCCGCTGCGCGCCACTCGTTTGGCGCGGGTCTCCCGACCCCGCCGCTGCGCGGGCCCAAGGTCCCCACGAGCCGACTTCCCGGCCCCGAGCCCTGTCCCCACGCACGCCGCCGTCATCACTGAGGGCCGCACGCGTGGGGCGAGGGGAAAGAGGAGTCCGGGCCCGGAGTCAGGGGACAGGAGGCAGGAGTCATCCGGTCAGTGCGGGGCGGGGAGACCTTCGGTCAACGGGGCGGCGGGGTCGGGAGACCCGCGCCGAACCCGGCACGGGGCGGCGGGGTCGGGAGAGCCGCGCCGAACCCGGCGGCAATTCAACGATTCAACAACTCAACGCATCAACCTTTGATCTTCGCCCCCCTCGCCCCACGCTCGCTCCTCTCATGGATCCACAGGAGCGAGCGTGGGGAGAGGGGCGGGAGTGAGGGGCAAGCTCGCGCGGATGATAGGGGAACGCGATCCGCCTGTAGACGGATCCGCGTTCAGCCGTTCCCGCAGTGCCCGCAGCTCCGCGTCCGGAGTGCGCCGGGCGACGGCGCGGAACAGGCGGCAGAAGCCGATGCCCGGTGCGAGCACCGCCATCGCCGCCACATACGCTCGCGCCAGTCCGTAGCCCGCCCCCGAGTCGACGACCATTGCCGCCGCCAACCCGACGATGGCGATCACCACGTTTGGCATCTCGCAGCATTTCTGGGTACCCCAGCGCAGCGCTCGAACAGTCGCGCGCGGAGTCGAAGACTTCCAAAGTCGGTGGAGCGCGGAAAGCGGCGACAGGTCGCCGCACTCCAAAGAAAGACTTCCGGAGTCTTCGTCCGGGCTGGTACGTGGCTCATAAGGCACCGAGCGCGCCTTGTCGATGGCCCCCATCAGGGCCTTGTAAAGGCAATCGTTCGATAGGGCCTGTGTCATGAGCCCGAGCGCGAAGGCGGCTCCGAGCAGCGACCACCCCAGCGTTCCGGTTCGTGCCGCCAAGCCATGCCCGAGTGCGAACGCGCAGGCCGGATGTACGACGTGGTGCATCATGTAATCCAGGTACAGACCGGTTACCGATTCCGTGCCGTGGTAGCGCGCCAGCTGGCCGTCCACGTGGTCCGCCACGTACCAGAGTACGACGAGGCAAGCGCCGGCCAGAAACGTGGCCGGCGTGCCGATGCCCAGGCAAACGGCTGCCGCCAGGCCGATCGCCAGCGCGGCCGTGGTGGCGAGGTTCGCCGAGACGGGCCAGCGAAGGATAAACGACGTGACGCGAAGCGCGGCCGGGCGTGCGAAGCGGCGCGCCAGCACGCTGCCTACCGTTCGCCAGTCCGGCTTCTGACACACGACTTCCAGCTCGCTCAAGGTCGCCATGTCCAAGCCCTCCGACTCGATCGCGATCAACGCTCCGGGCGGCCCCGGACAAGCTGCGGTTCGGCATTCCTTCACAGGCTCTCCGCGGCGTGCCACCCATGCATCGCACCGGTGGGCTGGGTGGCCCACCGGTGAGCACCCCCTCACCAGCGGGGCGGGTCGGCACGCGTCGGCCGAGTGAGCAGGCTGCGCCAGTCGATCTGTTGTGCCAGGATCGAGAGCGGTACCAGGCACCAGACGCCGACTGCAATCCACGTGACCGGGCCGGTTTCGAGCGGGCGCCGGACGATCACGGCGCCAACGACGAGCGCGACACTGGCGACGAGCACACGGCCGACGCAAGCCCATGCCGTCCGCCGCTTGCCCCCCGACAGCGCCAGGAGCAGCACCAGGCACAGCGCGTCGGCTGCCACGCTGTTCCACGCCACCTGGCTGAGCGTTCCCCCATGGCGCACGATCCAGGTGGCGCCGGCGAGCGACGCGGCGCCGGAGAGCGCCGTTGCGCCAAGCATGGGAAACGTGCGCCCGACCGTGATCAGGCCGTAGCGCAGGGGCATCGATATGCCCAGCACGGCCGAGCCGGCGACCAGCGCGGCGGCTGCGGCCAAGCCCGGTTGGTACTTGGGGAGAATCCACGCGAGTGCGGGGCTGCCCAGTGCCACCAGCGCGATGCAGCACGGGATGAGCGCGAGCGCCATGCGCTCGGCCGCGCGCAGCGCCATGCCCATGACCGCCGCCGCATCACTGGTCCGCCCCATCATCTCCGCAAGTCTCGGGTAAACGACATTTGCGATCAGGTTCGACTGGTCAAACGCCCAGCTGGCGAGCAGCATGGCCACGGAATAAAACCCCAGCTGCTCATCGCCGTTCGCCAGGTAGTGCACGATCACCAGCCGGTCGACGGAACGCAGCGCGGCGAGTGCGAGTGCCTCCGCCGCGATGGGCCAGCCGGTCAGGATCATGCGCCATGCCGGGACCCACGCCGCTCGCCCCGTGAACCGCAGCCCGCCCGCGAAGCGAATGAAGCAGGCGTTCCAGGCGTGGCACACGAGCGCGCCCGCGACGAGGCCGTAGAAGCCGAACAGGTAGGCGCCGCCCGCCAGGAACAGTACATCGGCCACGGCGCCGACCACGCGTGCCTGCGCCAGGACCGGGAACCGCTTGTGCGAGCGGAGCACGGCGAGGCTGAAGCCGTGGTACCGCCCGATCACGGCGATTCCGGCGGCCACGGCCAGCGCCGCGGCCCAGCGCAACGAGCCGTGCGCGGCCTGCCACGCCGCGGCCGCGACCAGCGCCAGTGCGACCGCAGCTCCCCCCAGGAGCTCCCAGGTCATCGCGACGCTGGCCAGCTCGGCCCCGGCCCGCTCGTCGCCGCGCCCCGCGGCGATCGCAATGTCGCGCGCGGCCGCGCGATTCAGCCCCAGGGTGTTGTAGCCGCCGTACTCGAGCAGCACGCGCACGGTCGACCACACGCCCATGAGCGGGGGATCGATCGCGGCGCGCATGACGAGGCTCGACACCGCTCCGCACACTGTGGCCAGGTTCGATCCCGACACCATGGCCAGGCAATCGCGCAGCATCGTGCGATGCTCGGCGGCGGCGGTGAGGTGGTTCGGGCGAGCGTCCGTGCTCATGGCCTGCTCGAAGAGCTGAGATCGATCACGCAAAACTGGGTGATCGCCGGATCGACCGCGCTCGGGATCGGCCGGCACTCGAGCACCCGGTAGCCCCGCGCGCGGTAGGCCGCGGCGGTGTCGTAGCCGAAGCGAGAAAAGCTCGTGTTCGTATCTTCGTTGTGAACCGCGATACGCCGCGCGACCCGGCAGATCTCGCGGCGGATCGCTTCCGCGGCGGCGGGCGAGTTGTGCAGGATCACCGCCGAAGTGAGCACGACGTCGAACGCCTTATCCGGGAACGGCAGCCGCGTGCCGTCCGCGCGGACCAGCTCGAAAGCGCCCGGCGGGCCGAGATACGAGCGGGCCAGCGCCAGCTGCGAACCGCTCCAGTCTGTCCCCGTGAGCCGGCCGGCCACGAACGGCCGGAGCCGGGCGAGCTGCTTGCCGTACCCGCAGCCGATCTCGAGCAGCGACGCCGGCCGGTACCTGGCCACCGCGCCGGCAATGAACGCACTTCGCGCCGTGCGTTCCCGCTGCGCCTCCTGCTCGGCGAAGTAATCCGCGCCCCCCCGCTGCTCCCAGTACCAACGCGGCGAACGGTAGAGCAGCCGGCGCGCCAGGGACGGGCGGTCCTGGACCGCCCGCTTGAGCACCTTGTAGCAGAGGTAGCCGAGACCTCGATGGCGGTAGGCCGCCACGGCCCGGCTGATGGTTGCGGTCGCATCCATGCGCATGCCCGACGGACCCCGCGGCGCCAACGCCGCACCGTGCCGCGTGGCCCAGGGGTCGGTATTATCGGCACCTGGACCGAAAGGTCAATCGCGACCGCACTCGGGTCGTGGCCACCCGGTCACCTTGTCACCTTGTCATCCTTAGCGGGCGAACGCCGGGCGGCGGCCCGGCTGCCGCTGGCGGCTCGGGTGCGCGCCGTCGCTGAGCGCCTGCGTGGCGCGGCTGATGTTCGACACCCGGAAGATGCCGATCGTTCGACCGTTGCGCGGGCCGGCCGAGCAGTAGGCGTAATCGATGTTGATGTGGTTCGACGCGAGCCGCTCACACACTCGAGCCAGCGCGCCCGGCTGGTTGGACATCTCCACGATCAGCACGTCCGCTTCCTGGATCGGCGTGCCCAGCGCGTGAAGCACCGCCTTGGTCTTGGCGATATCGTCGGTGACGAACCGCAAGACGCTGTGCTCCTTGGAGTCCATCACGGTGAGAGCCTGAATGTTGACCTTTTCCCGCGCGAGAGCCGAACAGATGTTGCCCAATCGTCCGGGTTTGTTCTCTAGAAACGCCGTGATCTGCTTGGCGATCTCCATGAGGTTCCCCCTTTCCGGGTCCAACGAAACTCACGCAAAGACGCGCTCGCGGTACCCGTAGCCTACCGCGCGCCGGGGGCTCACGAAAGAGCCTCACCTTCGAGCGAGTGATACCGTCTGAGCGTTCCGAGGAGCGGTACGCCGCTTGAGTTTCGAAGGGGGTGTTCTGCCCGGCAAGCCCGCACGACCTTCGCAAGGCGTCGGCGAGGTCCCGCGACGAACGCGTTACCGGATTGCACAGAGTGACAAGGTGACACGGACCTTGTCACCTTGTCACCTTGTCACCTTGTCATCCTGTCTTGGGCCTCCCGCGCACCGGGTAGCTGGGATCGTTGTACCCCTTGCCGGTGTGCTCGCCGGGCGGCACGAGCCGGTCGATGAACGCCTCGTCCTCGGCGGTGATCGTGGTGCGGATCGCCCCCAGATTGTCCTCGTACTGCTCCATGGTGCGCGGGCCGATGATGACCGAGCTGACGATCGGGTTGGCGAGCACCCAGGCGAGTGCGAGCTGGCCCAGGGTCGCCTCCTTCCGCTCCGCCAGCGTGCGCAGCTCCTGGGCGACGCGGAAGCTGTCCTCGCGCAGCTCGGTCTGGTGGATCCGCGTGTCGCCGCGCGCGGCGCGCGACCCTTCCGGAAACGGCTCGCTGGGCCGGTACTTGCCCGTGAGCACGCCGCGCGCGAGCGGGCTGTACGGGACGGCGCCCACGCCGTGCGCCCGGCACATCGGCAGCAGCTCCACTTCCGCGTCGCGATTCACAATGTTGTAGAGCGGCTGCACGCAGGCGAACCGTTCCATGCCGCGCCGATCCGATGTCCAGAGCCCCTCGCCGACCTGGTAGGCGTAGTAGTTGGAACATCCGATGTAGCGCACCTTGCCCTGCCGCACCAGGTCGTCGAGTGCCCGCAGCGATTCTTCGAGCGGCGTGTTGTAGTCGTACTGGTGCAGGTAGTAGAGGTCGATGTGGTCGAGGCCGAGCCGGCGCAGGCTGTTCTCCGCCTCGCGGAGGATGTGGTACCGGCTCGCGCCGGCGTCGTTGGGGGCTTCGCCGACGGCCACGCGCACCTTGGTGGCGAGCACCACACGGTCGCGGCGGTCGCGCACGGCGTTGCCCGTGATGCGCTCGGATTCCCCCTTGGCATAGACGTTGGCTGTGTCGATGAAGTTGACACCGTCGTCGATGGCGCGGTGGATGATGCGGATCGATTCGGCTTCGGCCGTGCTGCCGCCGAACATCATGGTGCCGAGGCAGAGCTCCGAGACGTTCACGCCGGCCGAGCCGAGCTGGCGATATCGCATGTTTAGGGCCCCTCTGTCAGCAACCCAGGTTCTCGTCCATCGTCGCCGGCGGCAAACGCCGGGACAAAATTGAAGAGTGTCGCCGCAAGCCGCGTATCCATCGGCCGGCCGTATTCGCACGGCTCGAACGCCTCGATGTGCCGGATGCCCGCCGCTCGCTCGGGCCCGTAGAGCCGCGCCAGAAGCGTCCGGTAACGCGCCGCGGGCGGCCCTTTCTCTTCCAGCCAGCGCGCCAGCCACGCGCGCCGCTCCGCGGCTTCCGCCGGCACGTCGCCCGATCGCCCGCTGTTGTACGGCAGCCATTCGTACATCTGCGAGACGTGGCAATCCAGCATCGCCAGCTTCGGGGCGAACACCGCATCGACGTCCACAACAAGCGACGGCGTAAACGGGTACGGCTTCTCGAAGTCATCGGCCAGGTACATGATGACCGGGTCGTGTTCCAGGTGCGGCGTGTCGCTGCAGATGTTCGGCACGGTTACCAGGTAGGCCGCGTCCTGCACGAGCTGCGACGTGTGGCGGTGGTCCGGGTGATAGTCGTTCGGCCGGTGCGTGAGCACGAGGTCGGGGCGGAACGAGCGGACGAGACGGATCACTTGCTTGCGCAGTACGAGCGTCGCTTCCAGCTCGCCGTCGTGGTTGTCCCAGACCTCGTACGAGACGCTGCATACCCGGCCCGCGGCGGTCGCCTCGGCGCGGCGCCGCCGCGCCAGCTCGACCCCGCCCATGGCGTGGTGGCCGGCGTCGCCGTTGGTGACGCTGACCAACTTCACCGCGTGACCCAGCTGCCGGTACAGGGCGGCGAGCCCGCCGGCGCGGAACTCCGCGTCGTCCGGGTGAGCACCGATCACCAGCAGCCGCAGTGTCTCGGCGAGCATGGCACGATTATCGAGTATTCGCGCAGCACCGCAAAGCGCCGGAACCGTGTCGTCGGCGCCCACTGCGGTTCATTCTTCGTGGGCCGAGGAACCAGATCGCGGGGGGACGGCGGAAGCCGTTCGAGCCGTTGACTTCACCCGGGCTACCCGCTAGATTCCAATTTTCCACCATGAACCCACCGATTCTGCGCCGATTTCGCCCGAGCTTCAGCCGGCACGTTCCCGAGCATCTCCCGGACGATCGCCGTACCCGGCATGCAGCGACCCGCAGCTCGCCGCGGCGCGGAGACAACTCTTGCGAAGGACGGATCGAACCATGGCCAAGCACGCCGTGTTGAAACCGAGCAAGAAAATCGCCCGCGCGAAGGCAACGAGTGCGCGCGCGGCCCTCCCCGCGAAACGGCCGCCGGCCAAGACTCGCGCCAAGAAGTATGTCTATTTCTTCGGGAGCGGCCGAGCAGAAGGGCGAGGCGACCAGAAGGAACTGCTCGGTGGCAAGGGCGCCGGACTCGCCGAAATGACCCACATCGGCCTGCCGGTCCCGGCGGGGTTCACGATCACGACCGAGGCCTGCGCCGAGTACTACGAGCTGGGCCGCAAGCTCCCTAAAGGTCTCCAGGAGGAGGTAAGCCAGGGCCTGGCTCGGCTCGAGAAGGTCACCGGCAAGCGGCTGGGCGATCCCGAGGATCCGCTGCTCGTGTCGGTCCGTTCCGGCGCCGCGCGCTCGATGCCCGGCATGATGGAGACCGTGCTCAACCTGGGCCTCAATGACCGATCGGTCGAGGGCCTGGCCGCACGCACGAACAACCGCCGCTTCGCCTACGACGCCTACCGTCGCTTCATCCAGATGTATTCCACGGTCGTGATCGGCCTGGCGAAGGACGCGACGGAAGACATCCTGAAATCGCTCAAGGGGCGCCTCGGCGTCTGCAACGACACCGACATCCCTGCCGGGTCGCTCGAGGAGCTCTGCCTCGAGTTCAAAGCGTTCTACCAATCCAAGACCGGCAAGTCGTTCCCGCAAGACACGAAGGAGCAGCTCTGGGGCGCCGTCGCGGCCGTGTTCAACTCGTGGATGGCGGACAAGGCGGTCACCTACCGCCGGGTCGAGAAGATCAGCGGGCTCATGGGGACCGCGGTGAACGTGGTGCAGATGGTGTTCGGCAACAAAGGGGACCGCTCGGGCACCGGCGTCTGCTTCACGCGCGATCCGAACGTCGGCGAGAACGTCTTCTACGGGGACCTGCTCATCAACGCGCAAGGCGAGGACGTCGTGGCCGGCATCCGCACGCCCATGAAGCTCTCCGAACTCGAGCGCATCATGCCTCGCGCGTACAAGCAGCTCTGCAACGTGCGGAAGATCCTCGAGCGGCACTACAAGGACATGCAGGACCTCGAGTTCACCATCGAGGACGAGGTGCTGTACATGCTCCAGTGCCGCACCGGGAAGCGATCGCCGGCCGCCACCTTTCGCATCGCCACCGACATGGTGAAGGAGCGACTTATCACCAGGGAGGAGGCGGTCGCGCGGATAGTGCCCGAGGATATCGAGCGGCTATTCTACCCGGTGATCGACCCGTCGCTGCCAAAGACCGAGCGCGAGCAGCGCCAGATCGCCCACGGCATCAATGCCGTGCCGGGCGCGGCGGCTGGCCAGGCGGTGTTCACGGCCGAGGAGGCGGAAGCCTTGGCCAAAAGCGGCAGCCGGGTCATCCTGGTGCGCAAGGAGACGAGCCCCGAGGACGTGGGCGGGATGCACGCCGCGCAGGGCATCCTCACGGCCACCGGCGGCAAGACCAGCCACGCCGCCGTGGTGGCGCGCGGCTGGGGCAAGTGCTGCATCGTCGGCTGCGAGGCGCTCGCCATCGACTACCCCGCCAAGCGCTTCTCCGTCAACGGCGTCACCGTCAAGCAGGGCGACTTCATTACGCTCG
>JBGPMX010000086.1:0-11277 GCA_041487215.1 Planctomycetia bacterium
CCAGCGCGCGAGCACCCGCACCGCCGGATCGGTTTCGTCCCCGGCGCGCGTGCTCATGATCTTGCGCACCCGGATGCGCTCGAGCACCGCGGGGTCGAGCTGCGCAAGCGCCTCGAGCGGCGTCCCCTCGGCGTCCTCGAGCACGAGGCCGCTGGCGTCGGCGTCGATCGGGCTTTCGAGCCGGACCGGGAGCAGGCCGGCACCGTCCCGGTAGAGCACGCGGTTGTAGTTGTCCGGGTCCACCTGGTCTCCGACGAAGATCATCAACCCACAGCCGTCGCGCACCAGCCGTTCCAGTTCGCCGGCCCGCTCGGCCGTCAGGCTGGGCAGGTTGGCCAGCACGACCAGGTCGGGCCGGGCCAGGGGGGTCGCTTCCCACTGGGTGTCGGTCGTCACCTCGACCTGCCACGCGTCTCCCTCGCCGGCGCTGAGCGACAGGGCCAGGGCGAGGAAGTCGACTTCGCCGCCGAGCGGCTCGCCGGACGGCTCGCCGTCGACCAGGAGGATGCTCAGCTGATCGCGCACGGGCACCACCACCCAGCGCTGGTCGTCGCCGCGCAGGTCATCGCCCGGCAGTGCGAACGACACGTGGTGCATTCCGGACTCCTGGAAGGTTGCCGCCAGCGGGATGCGGGCGGTGGAGCCGGGGGCGATCGCGGGCAGCCGCACGGCGCTGGGCCGGCCATCGACGGTGAGCGTCGCATCGATCCCCTCGAGCTCCGCGGAGCCGCCGTTGCGTAGCACGGCCTCGAAGCCGGTGGCCGTGCCCACCAGGGCGACGCGGTCCTTTTGCACGAGGTCCAGCAGAGCGATGTCGTCCGTGCGCGGGCTGCCGACGTCGAAGATCTCGAGTTCGACCCGGTTGGCCGCCCAGCGGCTGCCGATCTCGCCGACCCGCGCGTCCCAGCCCGCATGACGCAGGTCCGTCACGATCGCCACCCGCCGGATCGGGTACGTGCCGGACTTCACCAGTTCGTCGATCCCCTCGAGCGTGGCGTCCCAGGAGACGTACGCATCGGACAGCGGCAGCTCGCCGAGCTGGCGCAGCACCGCCTCGCGATCGGTCGCCTCGATTTCGCGGAGCAGCGGCAAGGTGGGCCGGCTGGCCAGGACGAGCGTGAGCCGGTCCTCGCTCCCCACCGATTTGAGGATCTCGGCCGCGACGTCCTGAGCGTGTTGGAATGCCGAGCGCCCGGAATCGCTGAACGCCATGCTGAGCGAGTCGTCGATCACGATGAGCTGGCTGGTGCGGCTGCGCCCGCCGAGCCAGGCGCCGAGCCCCTGCGCACGCAGCACGGGGCGGGCCACCACGCAGAAGAGCACGAGCACGATGGCGACGCGCAGGGCGAGCAGGAGCAGTTGCTCGAGCCGGATACGGCGGCGGTTGCGCTGGAGCGACAGCTTGAGGTAGTGCATCGGCGCCCACTCGATGCGCCGGAACCTGCGGCGGAAGAGCAGGTGGATGATGATCGGCACCGAGGCGAGCAGCATGCCCCAGAGCAGGAACGGGCTGAGGAACGAGAGAGCGGTCATGTGTTCACTCGCCTGGTTGCGGCCTTACCCGAATCGATGGCTCCGCCAGAGGCGGGGACTAAAAGGGCGCTCGCGCGCGGCGATGCAGGTAGTGGCTGAGCGCGGTGCCGAGATCTTCGTCCGTGAGCAGCAGCAGGTGATCCATGCCGCGGCTGCCGCAGCCGGATCGCACACCGGCGACGAACTCCGCCATCGCCGCCTGGTACGCCTTGCGGAACGCCCACGGCTCGGCGAACAGCTCCTCGGTTCCCTCGGCGTCCCGGAACAGCACCAGCTCCTGGAAGGGCAGCTCGAGCTCGTCGCGGTCGAGGATCTGGAAAACCAGGATGTCGTGCCCGCGGTACTCGAGCCGCGCCATGCCATCGTAGAAGGCATCCAGGTCGGTGAGCAGGTCGGAGATGATGATGATCAGCCCGCGCTGCTTGATCTGCTCGCTGAGCGTCTGGAGCACGCCGCCAAGGGCGGTCGCGCGGTCCGGTGCGGCGCTCTCCAGCTCGCCGATGATCCGGACCAGCTGTGCCTGGGTGGCGGAAGGGGGGAGAATCTTGCGCGGCTTCTGATCGAAGAGCGCGAGGCCCACCGCGTCCTGCTGCCCCACGAGCAGCGTGGCCAGCGCGGCGGCCAGCGTGGCGCCGTAATCGAACTTGGTCATCGCCCCGCGGCCGTAGCGCATGGAGGCGCTCGCGTCCATGACCAGGCACGTACGCAGGTTGCTCTCCTCCTCGTACTGCTTGACGTAGAAGCGGTCCGTGCGGGCGAGCACCCGCCAGTCGACTCGCTTCAGGTCGTCCCCCGGCGCGTATTCGCGGTACTCGGCGAACTCCACCGAGAAGCCGTGGAATGGGCTCTTGTGCAGCCCGGAGATCGTCCCTTCGACAACGCGGCGCGCGCGCAGCGACAGGTTGGCGATGCGTGCCAGCACCGTTGGGTCGGCGTACTTGGCGGTCGTACTGCTGTTGGCCATACGCACACGCTCCTACTGCTCCGACCTAGGTAGGTCCGCAGAAAGAGGTACGTCAGGCTTTCCAGCCTGACTCGGTTCGGCATCGGCCTTGTCCGGCTGGAAAGCCTGACGTACGCCCGATCAGCAGCCTACGTTCTGCTGCGGACCTACCTAGTTCCATTTGATACTAGCCCGACGCGCCGTCGAGGGAATCGCGTCCCAAGGCCATCTTCTCCCCGCTCGCCGCTTCGGGCTCGTATTCTTGGCTGAACTTGGCCGAGGTCCCCACGAACAAGAGAGATCCTTCGCTGCTCGTTCCTCGCTGGCTCAGGATGACAGAGCCGGGGCGCCCGGCAGAGCATCGAAGAAGCGCACCCGGGAAATCCTTCGCTGCGCTCAGGATGATACGGCCTAGGCCCGGAACACCTGCGCCACCTCGCGCTCGACCGGCGCACTGGAGGCTCGGACTGGTATTTCCTCGAGCAGTCGACTGATGATCGTGTCCGGCGTCTGCCCGTCGGCCTGCGCGGTGTAGGTGGTGATCAGCCGGTGGCGGAGCACGGCGTGCGCCACGCCGCGCACGTCGTCGCTGGTGACCGAGGTGCGGCCCGCGAGCGCCGCGCGGGCCTTGGCGGCCAGGATCATCGCCTGCCCGGCACGCGGGCCGGCCCCCCAGGCGATCCACTTCGAGACGTATTCGGGTCCGCCGGAGCCCTGGCCGCGCGTGGCACGCACCAGCGCCATGCAGTAATCCACGCAGTAATCGCTCACGGGCACGCGGCGCACCAGCGCTTGCAGATCGAGGATTTCCGGGCCGCCCAGCACCGGCTGGATCGTCTTCGAGTCCATGCCGGTGGTAAGGCGGTACACCTGCCGCTCCTCGTCGGGCGTCGGGTACGAGACGAACACCTTGAAGAGAAAGCGGTCCAGCTGCGCCTCGGGGAGCGGGTAGGTCCCCTCCTGCTCGATCGGGTTCTGCGTGGCGAGCACGAAGAAGGGGTCGAACATGGGGTGGCGCTTGCCGCCGGCCGACACCTGGCGCTCCTGCATGGCCTCGAGCAGCGCGGCCTGCGTCTTGGGCGGCGTGCGGTTGATCTCGTCGGCCAGTACCACGTTGGCGAAGATCGGGCCGCGCACGAAGCGGAACTCGCGCGCGCCGGTCGATCGGTCCTCCTGGAGCACCTCGGTCCCCGTGATGTCGCTGGGCATGAGATCCGGGGTGAACTGGATGCGGTTGAACTCGAGCGACAGGCACTGGGCGAGCGTGCTGACCATGAGCGTCTTGGCCAGTCCGGGCACCCCCTCGAGGATCGCGTGCCCGCGCGCGAAGATGGCCATCAGGAGCTGGTCGATCACCTCGTCCTGCCCGACCACCACCCCCGCCATCTCGCGGCGGATCTTCTGGTGTGCCTCCTGGAGCCGGGCCAAGCCTTCCAGGTCACGGTCGTCGTGCGTCTCGGCGCTCAAGCGTCACCTTCTTTCAGCGTTGGTACACGGGCATGAACTTGTAGGGGAGCTGGAGGATGATCAGCGCGATCCCGGTGCCGTACGTTCTGCTGATGCCGTCCCCCATCCACGCCCCCTCCCCCTTGTCCTGCATACGGACGAGCTCATCACGGATCTCGGGGAAATAGACGTCCCAGTACTTATCGCCGGCCATGTAGAACGCCTGGGAGGCGTAGAGGTGCGTGTAGAAATCGTGCCCGCCCCCCTTGCTCCATCCCTTGCGGGCGCGGAACTGTTCCCAGACGTAGCCCAGGCAGCGTTCGGCGACCGGGGCGTCGTACTCGCCGGCGTTGTAGAGCGTGGCGACCGCGGCGGCGGAGATGGCCAGACGCGGGCCGCCGCCGGAGCCGAGCGAGTACTGGATACCGCCCTCGGCCGTGCTGCAGCGTTCGATGTAGCGCACCGCCTCCTCGATGGTGCCGCGCGGCACGGCGAAGCCGGCGTTGTGCGCGGCCCGCAGCGCCTGCACCTGGGTCACCGTCACCGAGCCCTCGTCGCCACCGCCGGGCACGTACGTCCAGCCCCCCGCGCCGCTCTGCGCCCGTGCCGTCAGCGTCACCGCCCGGTCGATTGCCTCCTTCATGCGCGCGCGCACCGAGTCCTTGGTCTCCATGCCGTAGGCTGACGCGAGGAACAAGAGCGCGAAGCCGTGCCCGTGCATCGGCTGGCCCGATTCCTGGCCCGGCCCGGTGATCAGCCCCGTCGTCCCGGTGCACTTGAGCAGGAAATCGATGGTCGCCTCGACCTGCGGCGCGTACTTGCCGCGGGTCGGGGTGTTGCCGTGCGCCAGGAACGCCATGCCGGCGATGGAGCTCACCGCGACCGGGTACGCCCGCCCGCCCTCGCTTTCCCGCCACGCCCCGTCGTTCTCCTGCGTGCGCGCCAGGTAGTCCAGCCCCGCCCGCACCGCCTTGAGCGTGTCGGGGGTCACGTGCCTGGGGAGCAGCTCGTCGCCGGAGTGCGACGGCGACGCCGAGAACCAGGCGATCACCACCAGGCCGGCCAGTGCGCCCGCCACGGCGGGCGCGCGGGCCGCGCGTAATGTCATACCGAGCACGGCACGCCAAGCGGCCAACGCGCCAGGCAAACGCGGCCTCGGGCTACCCAAAGGGTTCGCCACTTCGGTCGCATGATCGTCGCTGTGTTTCATGGGCTCCCTCTCCCGCACACCCGTTCCCCTCTCCCCACGCGGTCTCGGGCTCTAAGGCCCCGAACTGCGTGGGGAGAGGGGTCAGGGGTGAGGGGCGCGGCGACGACGGTCTGCGGCAGATCCGTGACGCGAACGGCGACTCTCATGAACCGGGAAGCCTCGTTATTTCTGGTCCGCTGCGCCGACGCGCGGCGGCGCCGCGCCGTTCTCGATGGCGAAGCGCACCTGCAGCTTGACGCGGATCGGGATCTCGCCGAACGTCGTGGACGTGACCCGGCCCGCCGGTTGATCCTGGCCGCCCGATTCGGCGTAGGCGTAGTAATAGTAAGGCTGGGATGGCGGCGTGGCGTCGTCTCCGGAGACCGAGAGCTCGTGCACGGCGAGCACGGGGCCGACCCGGACGCCCGTGAGCTTGGCGAGCCGTCCCGCGCGGGCACGTGCGTCCGCCACCGCCTTTTGATACGCCTGCTCACGCAGCTCGCCGATGCCCTCGAGCACGAAGCTGGGGGCAGCGCCGGAGATCTGCCGCCCGTAGCGCGCGGCGATCGACGCCGCCTCAGGGGACGGCGCGATCGTGATCCCCGAGTCCTTGGCCACGTCGAAGATCCGGCCCAGCGTTTCCATCAGCTCTTCCTCGGGCGTGTCCTGCACGCCGCCGAGCGTGAGGCGGAGCGTGCGCGAAACCTGGAGCTGCGCCTTGTCGGGCAGCTGCATGCCGCGCATCATCGCCTGCTGCATCTGATCAGCGTTCACGCCACCGGTGAGCGACATCCCCTTCTCGATGATCTTCAGCTGATCGAGCTTGAGCGCCCCGAAGGCCTGGAGCATGCGGCGCTTCGAGTCGCGGTACTTGACCATGGCATCGCCCGACAGCTCGGCCGCCCCCGTCGTACGCAGGTCGATCTCCACCAGGTTTGGCTTGGCATGCACCTCGCCGGTGCCGTTCACCGTGATGCCGACCCCGCGATCGGCGTCCTGCCCGGGCACAAGCACTTGCGCCGCAGCCAGGGACGAGACCAGGCACAGGGCCGTCGCGCTGGCCAGCAGGCGCGCCGCGCGGCGGGAGATCGTTGCGCGGGGCAGCGGGTACCCCCCCTTGTCCCCCCCTTGGCAAGGGGGGGAAGGGGGGGTACCCGCTTTACAAAATCGGAGCCCCCGGTTCATGAGCCCGAACCTGTTCGTCATCGCTCGTTCACTCGCTCTCGATGCCGAAGCGGACCTGCAGATTCACGCGCACGGGGATCTCGCTGAACGTGTCCGAGGTGACGCGCAGGTCGTCTTTATGGTTGGCGTCGCGGATGCCGTACATTGCCATGATCATCTGCTGCTGCGGGTTCGTGTCTGCCCCGCCCGCCACCGCCGTCTCCTGGACGGACAGCACGGGGCCGAGTTTGACGTGCGCCAGTGCGGCCAGCCGCTCGGCGCGCGTCCGCGCCTGCTCCATCGCGTTCCGGTATGCCTTCTCGCGCAGCTCGCCCGCGTCATCCAGGACGAAGGTGGCGATCGCCGCGGACATCTGCTGGCCGTACATGCGGGCCAGCAGGGCGCTGGCGTCGGAGGCGGGTCCGATGGTCGCACCGGCATCCTTGGCCGTGTCGAGCACGCGGCCGATCGTCGCCATGAGCTCCTCCTCGGGCATGTCCTGGATGTCTTTGAGCACGACGCGGATCGAGCGCGAGATATCGATCACCGGCTTGGCCGCGGGCGCCTGGCCGGCGTTGAACATGGCCTGCTGCGGGTTCAGACCCGAGGAGTTGGTCAGCGCGATGGCGCGCTCCTCGATGACCAGATTCTTCATCTGCTGCTTGGCGAACGCGTCGAGCGTACGCCGCTTGGCGTCGCGGTACTTGGCGATCGCGTCGCCGGTCAGCTCGGCCGATCCGCCGGTGCGGATCTCGAACTCGACCTGGGTCGGCTTGGCGGAGACCTCGCCGCTCCCCGATACCGTGATGCCGTTGTCGTCCCCGCGTACGCGAGCCGCGGGCAAGACCGCCACGAACGCCGCCGCCACGGCCGCCAGCCATCGCCTGCGCATGGTTGTTCTGCTTTCTTAAGGGGGCGCGCGAAAAAATAAATTGTACGAATGGACTGTGTTCGGTCGCCTCATCGCGACGCGGCCGCCCGCGGCCGCTGCACGGGGTAGGCCGTAATGGCAACGTTCGAGACCGTCAGGAACGAATCGGCCGCGATGAACAGCGCCCCGCCCTGCGAGCCGAGATCGAGGTCGGCGCCCCGGAAGATCTGGAGCACGTCGCCAGTCGACTTGTCCAGCTCGTACACGCCGCGCGGCGTGAACTGATAGACCCGCGTGTGGGTCGTGACCGGCCGGATCAGCCCGGTCGCGAACGGCACCGGCAGGCTCCACGCCAGCCGCCTGTCCCCGTCGCGCGTGATCGAAGTCACCTCGTCCCCGCTCAGGTAGATCCGCTCTCCGTCCAGGCCCGCCAGCATCTCACGCTTTGACACGGGCCGCTCCCAGCCCAGCTTCGGCCCGTCCAGCTCGATCTGATAAAGACGCGTGGAACGCATGCCCTTGAAGACGAGACGGGAACCGGCGAGGATCGGCGCGCCCGCCGTATCCATCGTCGCTGGCTGGCCGCCGTACCACACGTTCTGCTGGGTCACCATCTCGGAGTCGTACAGGAAACCCCAGTCCAGGTTCCCCGTGTCCGCGTTGAGTTCGACGAGTGCCCCGTTGTGCGTGTCTATATAGATCCGCCCCTCGCCCAGCGCCAGCGCCGGCTGGGCGGTGCGCTGGTTGTACATCTGGCTCTGGTCCGCCTGATGGGTGCCGATCATCACGGTCCAGGTGGGCTTGCCGGTGTCCGGCTGGATGGCCAGCGCGTACAGCTCGCTCGCCTTCTGCGGCTTGTACGCACAGACGTAGAGGCGGTCGGAGACGAGCGGTGTTCCGCAGAAGCTCCAATCGCGCAGCTCGGCGACCGATTCCGAGCCCCAGAGCTGCTTGCCATCCTCGGCGTTCAGGCAGTAGAGGCGGAACGGCGTGCCGTGCTGCCCGACCTCCTGCGGCTTGCGCGACACGCAGAAGACGCGTCCCTCTGCAGTCGCGATGCCGTACTGCTCCGGGAAGACGTAGTAGCGCTGCTGCTGGATGCGTGTGCCGATGTCGTGGAATTTGGCGGAACGCCAGAGCAGCTTGCCGCTGGCGCGCTCGAGGGCGAAATGGTGGCCGAGCAGGTTGACATAGACGCGCTTCTCGTCGAGCACGGCGGGCGGGACCATGAGGGAGACCGAGGACCTTGCCCCCCAGTCGGTGCCCGCGGTGGCGATGGCCTTCGCGTTCGCCTCGCTGAAGTAGCGGAACTGCCAGAGCGGTGCGGCGGCGGCCGGGAACTCGATGTCCGGCGTCGCGGCCGGGTCGGCCTGGGCGGCCGGCGGCGCGGCGGCAGCCAGCTCCGCGAGCGTCGCGCCCGCGTCCGTTTCCGCCCCGCCCAGCGTCAGCGTCGCGCCCGCATGCCGCTCGCGCAGTACACGCTCGACGCCCCGGAACTCGCTCCAGCGGCCCGAGCGCGCCAGCGCGATCGCCGTTTTCGTGAGCAAGCCGGCTCGGTCCAGCGCGCTATCCGGCCGGTAGCGCAGCACCGCCTGCCAGCAGTCGATCGCTTGCCCCATCTCCCCCTTCTCGAAGTAGAGCTCGCCGAGCCGGTCCGCCGCGGCATCGCCCACCGTCGCGGCGAAGTAGGACGAGGCCAGCTTGGCCAGCTTCTCCTCCTCGGTCTTGGGCGGCACGCCGGCTGCCGTCGCCTCCTCGAACAGCTTCTTCGCCTCGGCGTCGTAGAACAACCGGTACGCTTCGCGCCCATCGGCGGGGAGCTCGGCGAGCAACTGCATCAGGCGTGCGCGCATCGAGAGCAGGAACCCGTCCGAGCCGGCGACCAGGCCGGCGGGGTTCGCGTCGAGCACCTTCTGGAGCGACTTGAAGGCGCGGTTCCAGTCCGCACGCTTGCTGTAGCGTGCGAAGTCCTCGAGAGCCTCGCTAACCTCACCGGTTTGCGCAGGCAGTAGGAAGGGACGCTGGACCTCCGAGCCGGAACCGGCCCGCGCCGGAGCGTCCATGATGGCCTGGCCGTCGGCTCGCGAGGAAGCAAAGAACCATGCCGCGCACGCGGCCAACCCGACGCTCATCGTGCGCACGAGCGGGGTGAGCCGAGCGCCAGGACGCACGGGTGCCGATTCGCGAGCCGGGTGTCGCTTGAGCATGGGGGAAAGGACCCGAAAGACACCCGCAGAAGGGTTCCGTTGCAAAGGCGCCCAATCTGCGGTCGCGGGTCGGCACCGCGATTAGATTGCCCGCCGTTCAGCATAGCAAGTAAAAAACACGCGGCAATGGATGCACCTGATCCTTGAGTCGCTGGCGCCGGTTGGTACAATCAGCGCTGCCGACCCTTCGCGAGTGTCTCGTCCTCCCGAGATCGAGCCATGCCCATCGCGCGGCACTCTCCCTGTCGGCTCGCGTGGTGCCTTCTGCCCGCCTGCTTCACCGCCGCGCTCGCCCTGCCGCTGCGGTCCGACGAGCCGCCGCCGCCGGCCGCCCCGGCCGGTCAGGCGGAGACACCGCTCAATGCGGCCGCGCTGGCCACACGGATCGATGACCTGCTGGCCGCACGCTGGTCGGCCGAGCAGATCGAGCCGGCCCCGCTCGCCGACGACGCCGAGTTTCTCCGCCGGGTCTCGCTGGACATCGCGGGGAGAATCCCGTCGGTCTCCGAGGCGCGGGAGTTCCTGGCGAGCGATGCGCCGGCGAAGCGCGCCGCCGCGGTCGAGCGCCTGCTCTCGAGCGCCGGCTACGCGGCGCACTTGGCCCGAGCGCTGCGCGATGTCATGCTCCCCGGCGCCAGCGCCAACCCTCAGACGCAGCTCATCGTCCTCCCGTTCGAGAGCTGGCTGCGGCTGCGTCTGAGCGATGACGTGCCGTACGACCAGCTCGTCGGCGAGCTGCTCACGGCGGGGACCGCCCCCGACGGCGGGGATGCGCGGCGCGCGGCGGCGCCCAGCCCGGCCGCGTTCTTCCAGGTCAACGAGTACAAGCCGGAGAACCTGGCGGCCAGCACGTCGCGCATCTTCCTGGGCGTTCAGGTGCAGTGTGCGCAGTGCCACAACCACCCGTTCGCGCGCTGGACGCGCGAGGAGTTCTGGCGCTTCGCCGGCTTCTTCACGCCCGACTCCAACGACCGCCGCGGGCTCGAGATCCCGAACACGGGCAACCGCGCGGCTCCACGGTTTCTCGACGGCTCGGACCCCGGCTGGGCGGGCGGCGAGTCCGGCCGGGTCGTCCTGGCGCGCTGGCTCGCTTCACGCGACAACCCGTACTTTGCGCGCGCCACCGTCAACCGGCTCTGGTACCAGTTCTTCGGCCACGGGCTGGTGGAGCCGGCCGACGACCTGGACGAATCGAACCCGCCCAGCCATCCCGAGATCCTCGACGAGCTCACGCGGCAGTTTGTCGCGCACGGCTTCGACCTCAAGTTCCTGGTCCGGACGATCACCGCGACGCGGGCCTACCAGCTGTCGAGCCGCACGACGCACCCGAGCCAGGACGATCCGCGCTCGTTCGCGCGCATGCCGCTGCGCAGCATGACCGCCGACCAGCTGTACGACAGCCTGGTGCAGGCCACGGGCTTCGAGGAGCAGCCGGCGACCGGCTGGCGCGCGGCCGCGATGTTCAACCCAACCTCAACCCGCAGCGATTTCCTCGGCAAGTTCGCCGATACCGGGCCGAGCCCGACGGACTTCCAGGGCTCGATCCCCCAGGCCTTGACCCGCATGAACGGCACGCTCGTCGCGCGGGCGACGAACCTGCGCGAAAGCGCCACGCTGGGTGCCGTGATCGACGCGCCGTTCCTCGACCGGGCCGGAAAGATCGAAACCCTGTTCCTGGCCTGCCTGTCGCGTCCGCCACGCGCCGAGGAAGCGGCTCGATTCGAAGCGTACGCAGCGCGCGCCGACCAGGACCCGAAGCAGGCGCTGGCCGACGTGTTCTGGGCGCTCCTGAACAGCGCGGAGTTCGCGCTCAACCACTGAAAAAGTCGAGGGTCCAGAGTCGAGGGTCCAGAGCCAGATTCCACAAAGACAAATCTGTCGTTTGGCCCTCGACCCTCGACTCTCGACCTTTTTTGTGCGCTCG
>JBGPMX010000087.1:0-11237 GCA_041487215.1 Planctomycetia bacterium
AGGGGACCGCACCATAAGGAAGTCGGCAAGGGGAAAAGATCCGGCTGCCGCTCACACGCTCAGCTCAACGGCTCAACGCAGAGCGGTGTTGCTGGGGTGACGCGTCTTCGCATCGCCACAAGGCACCGGATGCGAAAACTGCTCGAGCGCGGCCAGCACGTCCGAGAGCTTCAGTGAGGACTTGAACGGTATCGTGACGCACGAGGCGGCCGCCGCGCATGCGTCCCGGCCGCTGGGGACGGCGAGCAGCATCGGCTGGTCCGGGAAGGCGGCGAGCGTGGCGCGTTTCGCCGCCAGGTACTCCGGGGTCCAGAAACCGACGATCTCGAGCAGCACCACGCGGCCGTCGTCGTGCCTGAGCACGAAGTCCGGGACGAAGATCTTCTGGCCGCGCTCGAGCATCGCCCCCTCGCGCAGCAGGCTCCAGCCATGCCGTTTCTCGGCGCCCCACTTGCGTGCGAAGGCTTCTTCAATGCTCGAATCGAACTCGTCGGGCGGGGGCAGGTGGCTCGTAAAACCGTCGCCCGCCGACAGCTGGAGCCGCACCAGGTGGCCCGCCCGGCGGGTGCGCACGACCGCGTGCATCTGCCAGCCGCCGCAGGCCAGAAGCGCCGGCAGGAACTTCGCCATGGCCACGCCGTAGCGACGCGTCTCGCGCAGCACGGACGCGGGCCCGTCCAGGTGCAGCGCGTAGCCCGCGCCGTGCGGGTCGTGCCGCAGGCGGTGCATCAGCCCGGCCAGCTTGGCGTAGCGCACGATCGTCTTGAAGTCCTCGCGCGCCCGGTCCGTCATCTCGACCGCGTCGTACAGAGCCACCTGGAGCTGGCCCACGTTGTAGCGCGACAGCAGGGCGGCCGCGTTCGGGAAACCCTCGAACCGGCGCAGCGTCTGGAATTCCATGACATCGGCGAATAGCGCGCGATCGATCGCTCCCCAATCGGTGCCCAGCTCCGCGGCAATGGCTTGCTTGGCCGCCGCCTCTTCGTGCTCATAGAGGCCCTCGGCACGCCGCACCAGCGGATGCAGCCGGGCGGCACGTCGGAACACCTCGCGGCGCAGCGCGGCGGCCTGCCCGCGGCGATCCTGGTCGTAATCGGCGGCGTCGTCCAGCAGCTTGCAGAACGCCTCGATGCGCCGCAGCGGGCAATCCGGCTCGACGGCGAACACCGCGTACACGGCGCGGTGCAGCGCACGCCGCGTGCGGCCCACTCCGGAGCGATAGATCCGGAGCATGCGCTCCGCGTACGCTCGATAATGCGCGTGCGCCGCTCGCGTCAGCCGGTCCGGAACGACCCGGCCCGCCTCATAGGCGGCGATGGCGTGTTCCCGCGTAAGCATCGCTCGTCCGTCGCTCGCGCGATCGCTCCTCCTCGTTCGTGTCGGCAGAGACCACCTCGTACAGCAGTGCCCGCGTCCCGCCCGTCTTGCGCAGCACGCGTCCCAGCCGCTGCTTGGCCTGCCGGGTCGATGCTGTCCCTCCCAGGACCACCGCGACCTTGGCCTCGGGCAGATCTACCCCTTCGTCCAGGACCCGGTTGGCGACCACCGCCGGGTAGGTCGCCGCGGCGAACCCCTCGAGGACCTCGTGCCGCTCGCGCTTGCGGCAGTGGTTGAGCAGGCAAGGGATGAGAAACCGCCGCGATACCTCGCGTGCCATGGCGTTCGAGCCGGCGAAGACCAGCGTCGGCGTGCCGGCATGGAGCCGGAACAGGTCCTCGAGCACGCGGAGCTTTTCGGCCGCCCGGTCCTCGATCGCCTTCTTCTCGAAGTACGCGCGCAGTGCGGCCCGTGCCGCCGGGTTGCTGCCGGCGTCCGAGCAGAGGTCTTGCCACGAAAAGCCGGCTTCGCTGCGGCGGCGCTCGGCCATGTAGGCCTGCACCTGTTTGCCGAGCGTCTCATAGCGGCGCCGCTCCGCCTTGGAAAGATGGATCGGTACCCGCACCACCTCGTAGTCCGCCAGCGTCGTGCCTCGTACGGCGGCGAGTGGCAGGCTGTAGGCGATCGGTCCGATCAGGTCATCCAGATCGGCATGCCGCCCGTCCGACCGTTCCGGCGTGGCGGTCAGCCCCAGCCGCATTGGCGCGGCCGACATCCGCGCCGCGTCGCTGCGGACCGCGCCGGGAAGGTGATGGCACTCGTCGAAGACGACCAGCGCGAAGCGGTTGCCCAGCTTGTCCATGTGGATCGCGGCGCTCTCGTAGGTCGTCACGGACACCGGGCGGACCTGGAACAGGTTGTCGCCGATGATCCCTGCGTCGTATCCCAGCGCCCGCTCAATCCGGCGGTGCCACTGGTACATGAGGTCCCGGATGGGAGAGACCACGAGCGTGGACACGGCGCTGCGGCGCAGGATCTCGAGTGCCACTTCGGTCTTGCCGGTGCCGGTCGGCATGACGATGACGCCGCGCTGCGTCCGGAGCCAGGCTGCCACTGCCGCGAGTTGCTCGGGGCGGAGCGGAGCGATATCACCGCGCGTGCAGCGTACCGGCTGCCACGCGGCGACCATATCCTGGATCGCGGCGCGGTGCGTGACCAGGCGTTCGCGCACGTCGCGGTAGCGGATTGCGTCGCTGCGCCAGCCGCGAACGCGCGGGTCCCACGCCCACCAGCCCGCGGGAAAGTGCTGGGCAACGGCCTGCGCCGGGACGTGCTCGAGCAGCAGCGTGCCGCCCGCGAAAGTGAGTCGTGCCGCGTGGCCGCGCATCGCATCATCGCCATGCGCCCCTCGCGGAAGAACGCCGGGCTCAACGGGGTGATTCGCCATGCGTGGCAAGAAACCTTTGCGCTCGGGGCAGCGGATACCCCCCCTCCTTTACCCCCTTGTTAAGGGGGAGGGCAAAGGGGGGGCAGCGTCACAAAATGGGGACAAGAACCATACGGACCTTTTCATCCGCCTAGCCTGGGGCTGACTCGTGTTCCCGCCATTCTAAGGGCCCGCGAAAATAAGGGCCCGCGCAAAAATAACTTGACCAATGGACCCACTTGAAAGAGAGAATTCGCCGCGGACGGAGTGTGGAGTGTGCTTCACGTCGCCCGACCCGAACGGCCATGAAGCTCGGCGGATTCTCTCTTTCCAAGCGGGCCCGGCCGCGTGTGCCGGCCAGAAATGGAGCAACTGCGGGCGAGATCCGTGCACGAAGCTCGTTGTCGCTCCGAGCTTGTCTCGCACGTCGTCACGGGCCTTGGATCGCGCAGTCGCTCCATTGGTAGGTCCATTGGTACAAGTTATTCTTGCGCGGGCCCTAACTTGTACAATTGCCCCACTTTCGCGGGCTGTGGAACCGGCTGAAAGTTGCTTGAACCAGCCCTCGCCGGATGCTAGTTTAAGAATGCTGAAGCGGCCGAGTACGGGCCCGAGTACCAGCCAGATGCCATTGGGCTGGGGCGTCAGGGCGTGGCTCTTTGAGCTCACCAATCCGGTTTATCGGAGCGCCTGCATCGTTGTACCGCCCGCTTCAGCACTTTTGTGCGCTCCGGCAAACGCGAGCGAGTCTTTGGGGAGGGCAGTCGCTTGAACGACCACGAAGAAGAAGAGACGAAGCCGACGTGGGCTGCGCTCTTGCCGCCGCTGCCGCCGCCCGATACGCCGGGGGCCAGGGCGGCGGAGCTGGCCGGTAAGATCGAGCAGTTCCTCGATGGATGCCGCCGGGGCAGCGCGCGCAAATCCGTCATCGCCAAGGCCGTGGGCGGCGCCGACGACGAGGTGGTGAAGGTTCTGGCCTCAAGCAGCCGGTTCGAGCGCAAGGGCCCCGGCTACTGGGCGCTGCGGCGCAACGGCAAGACGAGCGCCCGCGCGAAGCCGACGGGGCCGCGAGCCGCGGTGCTCGGCGAGCTGCGGCAGCGGCTGGCCGATTTGGACCGCGAGAAGGCCCGCCTCGAAAACGCCATCCGCGTCATCGAGCAGCTCGAGGCGAAGTGAGTTCGGCATCCGCTGTCGCCCCCTGCTCGACTGCAGGGAAATCGCCCGCACGCTCAGTACCCTGACCCGGAGACCGTTCGGTAGCTCGCACGGAAGTACCCTCATGTCCTCCGACTGGATCGACGCGCTCGCCTCTCTGATGGAGCGGGTCGCAACGCTGCTCCGGGAAGACGTAGAGCTCCGCGAGTGCCTCGACCGGCTGGGTCGTGGCGGTCTGGTTACCGGCGATCGCGATCCGCGTACGGCGCCGGACTCGCCGGCAATCAGCGCTGCCGAAAACGGGATCGGCAGCGAGCGGCCTATCGAATCGGTCCGGCCGGCGACGGAGCATGGCTCGCCGCGTCAAGCACCGGAGCCCGAATCAGCGGTTGTTGGGGCCCCGCCCGGCTCCGCTGTCCCGGCGCCCCGCATCGCGCCGGCCGAGCCGCCCCCGCCCCCCGCCGCCCTGCTCGCCCAGCGGCTCTGGCAGACGCCGCCGGATGCTCAAGCGGCCTCGACCCCCGAGCGCCCCGCGTGGCGTGCCGCTCGGCTGGAGGTTCACGACGAAGAACTGCGCTGGATCGAGGCGCGGCTGCGGCTCAAGGCGGACGCCGCCCGCTGGGCCGCGCGGCGGCCCGGCCTGCTCGCCGACGCGTGGCAGCGCGACGAGGTCGCCGCCACCGACCGGGAGATCATCGCACGCGCCAAGAGCTTGCCCGACTGCTTCCTCTGGATGTCCCACCCGAGCGCGCCGAGCCTGAGTGATCCCGCGCGCTACGAGCTCGTGGCCGGTTGCTTCGACGCAGCCGCATCGGCTGTGGCGCTGGCCGCGTCGGCCGTCGAGGAGGACGAGCCGAACCCGGACGTCTTCGACCGGGCGCTCGGGCTACTCGCCGAGGCTCAATCCGCGTTGCACGTGGTGATCGCGGAGATCGGCGGCCCGCCGGACAGCGACCAGAAAAGAATCTATGCCTGGCTCAAGGACACGGCCAACACCCGCGGCGTCTTCGTGCGGCGGCACCTGCGCAGCGAAGACCCGGCCGATCCCGCCGGGCATGAGTTGCTGACTCGGCGGATCGCCGTCGTCCAGGCCGAGTGCGAGGCGGAACAGAAGCGGCGACGCGATCTGCGCAGACGATTCGGCAAGCTCCGCTTCCTCGTCAAGCAAACACAGGCCGACGGGCAGGAGGATGCTGCCGGCGCATGGCAGAGCGTCTTTCGGGTGATCGAGGAGCTCATCGAGGCGGGCGTCCCCCCGAGCAGCCTCGAGCTGCGCGAGCCGCTGCTCGAGCTGGCCGATGACTTCCCAGATTCGGAGCAACTCCCGCCCGCCGTGCGGTTAGTCCAGCGCGAGATCGAACGCTTTCTCGCCAGCCGTTCCCCCGAGGCGGCCGAACCGCCGCCGCTTGAGGTCACGCCCGAAATCGCGGAAGTACGCCGGTTGCTCGGTGGTAAGGGGATGGTGCTGATCGGCGGTCAGCGCCGCCCGCACGCGCACCGCGCGCTCGAGCAGGCATTCGGCCTCGATCCGCTCATCTGGATTCGCGGCGATCATCACCGCTCGGTCGAGGAGTTCGAGCCGTACGTGGCTCGGCCGGATGTCGCCCTGGTCGTGCTGGCGATCCGCTGGTCGAGCCATTCCTTCGCGGACGTGCGCGCATTTTGCGAGCGCTACGGCAAGCCGCTCGTCCGCCTGCCTTCCGGCTACAACCCGAGCCAGGTTGCCGCGCAGATCCTCGCGCAATCAAGCGCGCGCCTGGCAGGCACCGCGTGAGGACGCGGGAGGCCGCAGGGGTAAAAGCGTCACGACTTTGGAGTGCGGCGACCGGTCGCTGCTTTCTTTATACTATGTGTCGCGAGCCCGCGCTCAGCGCCGCGCGCGCTTGCGGCGTTGACGCTCGACCTTGCCATCCCTTCTCTTGATCGCACGTCGCTCCCAACTCTCCCGCGCTCCGGTTCCCGCGTCTCTCCCGCGCGTTTCTGTCAACAGCCTCAACGGATGGCAAGGCGCGTGGGCGGCCGGCCCCTGTTTGGGGAATTGGGGCCCCGGCCCATGCGCGTTCCGATCCTGTGTGCGCCCCTCGGAGGTTTTCTGTTGTGGGTGCTCGTGGCAGGCGTATAGTGGCGGCTCCTGTCCCGCGCCAGAATTTATCTCGGCTGACACGCTGCAAGCCGAGCTCGGCGATGGCCCCGTGTCGGATTTCGCCCAATCTGGTCCCCTCGCCCCGCTTGCGGGGAGTGGGGTTGGGGTGAGGGGCCGACCGCCGCTCGGTTGTGGATTGGCCGGGCGCACAAATACCGCGACTTGATATCGCAATTTGCGCTGTCAGGTTCCCGATGGGGTATGGGGCACAAAGAAGGCAAACCATGCGCTGGTATCAACAAAGACCATCACGGACTTCCGTACAGGACCTTGTCATGGTCCGCTCCGCTGAAAGGATCGCGCAGCCCCTCGATGGGACGGTCGGCGATACGGTGGGTTGGCATATGCTTGTTGGCCAGCGTCGGTGGAGCGTCGAGATCGTAGGCGGGACAACCGTAGCCCTCAAGACAGAATCCTACGACTATCCACGGGATCAGGTCAATCGGCTTGGGATGTGGCTTCTTGGATCGCCTCGGCAGTTGAAGGTGTGGATGGAATACTTTGAGAATCTCAGAGATCATTATGTTGCACAAGGAGCCACTGTGGCTAGCGATGTACAGGGCTCCCAGGAAAATCTTCCGTCCGAGCAATCTCCATGGCCACCAGCTAATCCATATCCTGGAGTGGAGGTCCCTTGAGGCGGCCAACTAGCATAAAGCTCCGTGCGGCGATGATTCTTGCTGGCGTGGCCATCGGTTGTGGCGTTGTAGCCGTGCTCAATGTGAGATCATGGTCGATGAACCGCTACCTCTTCGACACGGAATCCAACCGGCGCCGAGTTGCTGACCGCTTAACGCAGCTTGGCGCGGATTACCGACGTCATCCCGAGAACACGTCTCTGTTGCAAGAGATTGAGGACGCCGCGCGGAGCTCATACTGGTTCGAAAGGTGCGCCGCTCTGTCAGTATTGGGAGAACTAGGAAGTAAGGCTGAGCCAACGTTGCCCACCATAGTGGAGAACCTCCATAGTCGTTTCGCCATAGCGGCGCCAGACTCATGTGCGCGCGACTCAGCACATAAGTCGTACGTCAAACTCACGGATGAGAGTCCACCGGCTCCAGGCAGGGGCGATCGCCGCGATTTCTAACTTCTGCCAAAACAGCAGACAATGGCAACAGCACTGAAGACACCCACCTTTTTGTTTGTCAGCCCGGACGCCAACACGGCCTGCCGCACCGCCTTCTGCACGGCGTTGTCATGCACGTGGTGCCGCCGCAATACCCGTTCTGACCTGGACGAGGGATCGTGAACCGGGTGCTCGGAATCCGGTTCCCGCGGGTCCACACTCAGCCGGTTCGAGGGGAACACGTATTGCCAAGCCAATTCCCGCTCCGCGTTGGGAAACTTCTCCTTGAGTGCGTACGGCAACCAGACGCGACCGTGTCCGACCGCCACATCTTTTGCGTGCAGGTGGCTTGCGTGCTCGATTTGCTTGCGCAATGCTGCTTGCAGCCTGTCCGCCAGCGGCACGGCCCGATCCTTCTCCCCCTTGCCCTCCCGCACCACAATCTGCCGCCGCTGGAAGTCGATGTCCTTCACGCGTATGCCTCTTCCGTGCGAATCGAATAATGCAGGATCCGCAGCTTCGCCCGCACCTGATCCAAAAGCCGCGGCTGCTTCGCCGCCGCCGCTGGAGCTGCCTCAGCCCCGGCAGCCTGGAGCTGCTGCTTGCAAGCGCTCACGGTGCCCGCCTCGGTCGGGGCGGTTCGCATCACGGCACTCGCCGGGACGACCGCGCCCTCGAGCGCGACCTCTTGGCGCCCCACGGCTCTCGATAAAACCGGCGACGCCAGGCTTGACCCATACTCCACCGAACGGTAATTTTCTGCCATGGCTGACAATCCCGCACCTTTTGGGCTTCAAAGTTTGGGGGATCGTGCCCAAGTTAGGCAGAAATCACAACCAGATTGGGCAGAAATCGTTTCTGCTCAATGATTGTTAGACGGTCGGAATCTTCACGTGGATGTCGCACTTGAAACTATCGCCGAACAACGCGAGCTCGTGGTGCTTCGAATCGGCTTTCGCGAGGGCGAGCTACGCCTCATGCTCGCCGGGAACCCTAACGATCGCGCTGAATTCGTCATTCAGCTGGAGCAAGTCGCGTCGTTCTTCGACAGTTTCCCAAGAGGCGTAGCCGTCCGCGTTATGAACCATCCAAGCCAAGGTTCTTTCGGATGGTGGCTCGGTCCAAACGAAACGTACAATCAGTTAGAACTACGGCCGAAGACGGCGGAAACCGCCGGCCTCTTTTTGGCGTTGACCAAACGGGTTGTGTACCGGACTTGTCGCGGGCAAGACCTGAACTGGCCCGGTTGAACCGAGCGCCCTCGGCCTAACGATAGCGTGCAGCGGAGGCGGCCCCAGGTTTTGGGTTGTTCGGAGTCTTGCTGGCTTACCATGCGTTTTGGTTGTTCGCGGTTTTCTGGCCATCGCTGGGGCCGCCCCGCTGACGCTGAACGTTAGATCCGACTCTGGTTATCGCGATGGGTCTAAAACTACGTTTGAATCTCTTCCACGATGTCTCCGCCAAGGACGTCTACGGGGCCTTCGCTCGCTTTTATGGAGGCCGCGGTCAACGACTTTTGGACAAGGGTGACGAGTTCCACGAGTTTGCGTTGTATGAGAGAGACGGTCCGTGGACGCTGGTAAATCTGGACGGCGGTTGGGAATGGGTCGTCCGACGCCAAGCGCAGCTCTTGGTGTCGCAGGCACTTGCCTGCCGTGGCTTTCTGGTATTCGTCTATGACGGGGACTACTGGGGTTACGAGTTCTTCAAGAACGGCAAAGTGCTGGACCGTTTCGTTCAAGACGAAGATCCCTGCACCGGGGTAGATTGGTTTGCCGGGGAATCGTGCGCGGGAAATCCTAACCTAATCGCGCAGGAGTTCCCGAACCTTTCGGTTGCGGATATTTTCGCCTATTTGGTTCGAGACCCGGTGTGGGCCAAGTACGAAGAAACAGGCGATAAAGTTGCTGACGACAACGCGCACCGAGCTCGCTGGGCAGACCATAACCGACTCAATGTGCCGGTGAGGCCCAGTGACGAATTCAGACGATTTGACGAATGCGGGGTCCTTGATTTCCTTCGTTTTCTTGGCATCCGAGTTGAGCTCGTTGATCACCGCGTTACTTTCCACGCGCCCAAGTTTGCGTCGTTCTGGCTGTCGGCGCATAGCACCCCTCGTGCCTGGCACAAGAAGTAACACGGGCTTGATTTAACTTTCGCTTGCAGCCGAGACGGCTCCAGTTGACCGTTTCCCCAACGCACTGTTTCGGCGTACCGTCTTGGTAGTCGGAAGCTGCCTGGCGTCTGTCGCCGTCCGGCTGAAGCGTCGCGTTAGGCCCACGGTTGTGCAATATGAAGCTCCCGCGATGGATTGTAATCACTGCGTTGGCGCTCGCCGCGTTGCTGATCTGCGGCCTCGGCACATGGTGGCTCGTCGCGCCCCATGAGACGGCGGTTCGGTTCCGCACGATGTTGGCCGACGCTCAGTTCGACGGTGCTAATAGCGTTCTGGCGAATGGAAACTGGGAGTCCGCCCAGCACGGCTTCGTGATTCTCCGCAGCTCCGCCGGCACGGTATCGCTCTCGCCAAAAGACTGGCAAGGTTCGGTGAAGGACACACAACTTCCGATGTTGTCCGCATCGTTCGGTGAGCTATTGACGGGAACCCGTCGTGTCTTGGCCGAAACGCAGTTCGGCAAGCTGGTTTTCATTGCCCGTGTTCGTTTGGTCTCGTATGACGGCTTGCAAGAGCGCGGTAGGGCTGGCTGGGGACTCGCTGCAGGCACGTCCAACACCGGGCCCCTGGCAATCAGTGGCGCCTATAGTTGTCCCGATCCACAGGGCGGGAGTATCTCGGTGGCAGTGGATGGCGAAGAGATTTCCACCGCTCCCACCTACTTTGGGTCCGGAGCCTTCGCGATTGTGCCTGCGACCCATGCCGCCGGAGAAAGGGTTGCGTGGGCGGTGAAGCTTTTGGATGCTGAGGGCACCGTCCGAAAACAGTTAGCGGGCAGCGCCGTGGCGCCGGGCACAGCCAGCTTGCCCTCGCCGGAAGTAAGAGCCCGGTGATGTCGTGGTCTAACTTCAGCTTCCAGCCGAGCCGGCTCCACGTTGTTGATCCGAGGCCGCGTGAGCCGTGAGATATCTTCAGCCAGTCGTGCTCCTTGTCGGCCGGCCGGCTGAAGCTGCTTGTTAGGCGGATAGAACTGATGAGTGGTAACCCAAGCAGAAGACGAGCGGTATGTCTACGTTTGTGGTGTGGCACCTCGGCTTTAGTTCTTTCCATTGCGCTGTGCATCCAAGTGGTAATGTGGAATAATGCCGCAGAAGCGGAAGCACTCAGGAGTTCCTTCGTTGGTACCTGGGCCACTGACGGTGGAGTAATCCTGAAACTTCGCTCCGACGGTTCGGCACGCGTTCGGTATCCAAAATCCCCCAGCGAGCCTGTTTTCTTCTTCCAGTGGGAAATCGAAAACGACAGACTGTTGTTTGTCAATTCACCACATAAATCGCGAACGATCAGCGCCAGGGTCTATGGAGCATTTGATCCATCCTGGATGGCCACGGATGATGTTGATCGATTCGAAGTCGTCCGGGTCACGACCGATCAGGCTGACTTGATCTCCCTTTCACAAGAGGATGGCGAACGCAAATATCCGACCCACTGGACACGAACGGACGACGCGACATTAGAATCGCTCCCTTGAGGTCTTGATCAATCATCAAGTAGGCCTAACAAGCGGTTCAACCCGACGTGTGCCGCGGTTGGATTTCTGGTGTCAGCATTCACTGTCCGCGCGGCACACGCGCGTTAACCTGGGCGTTAGGGCTTCTTGTCGCGACCGGGTGTGAGCGGCAACAGAGAGAGGCGAGCCGGGGATCCAGGGGATGGCGGCGAATGCTCCTAGTCGCTGGCATGGATGCTCGGCGAAATCTGGCAGGGATGCGTCTTGGACGTCCACGGTTTCGCGCGTTCTCAGCGGGTGGGCCATGGCGGAGTCGGCCTTGGTAGCGTCGCGCTCTCCCGAGAGACAACGATCCCGAGTCCGCTCCTAACCTCGGCTTCCAGCCGATCCGGCCCCAGGTGGTTGATTCCGAAGTCGGGGATTGGTTCAATCTCTCCAGCAGGCCGTGCCCTTTGTCGGCCGGCCGGCTGAAGCCTGAAGTTAGGGCTTCTTGTCGCGACCGGG